>JBJXHA010000081.1:0-7278 GCA_046160275.1 Bacteroidia bacterium
CTAAAAAGGAATTGCAAGTTTCGTTTTTTTTCTAAAAAAAGCAAGGGCTGTATGATATTTTGCGTGAATGGTTAAAATAGGGGCGTGAATGGTTTTTTCTTCGGTTTGTTTTACTTTTCGTACTAAAAACAACCTTTTTTCATCTATAAAGAGGTTATATAGCTTGAATAAAGAAGATAACAAGCATCTTTATTCAAATAAATTAACTAAAAAAATTACCTAATAAGGTTAAAGAATGATACTTTATAGGTTAAAAAGAAAACCTATATAACCTCTTTATTTAAGTAAAATAACTAAAAAAAGAACCTATACATGTAAAGTAAAGATGCAACTATTCTTCTTTACTTTACATTCAAATGTTTTATTCTTTACTTCAATAGGTTAAGCCTTGAAGTAAAGAGGTTCTTTTTCATTCATTTTTTAAACTAATTATTGTTTTTAGATGAAACCGTATTTTCAACCCGCAAATTTGCCTACGGCGGTGGATCTGGGCAGTGTAAACCCACTTTACTAAAACAGGTGGCTTGCTTTTCAAAAGCGAGCCACCTGTTTAGTACTATTCTCATTTTACCAAATTTACAAACCTACTGCAAATTCAAATTGCGTATTTTTGAAAGATTCTTTGGCAATTTTGTAAGATACTTTCATGCTTTGGAAAATTTCGTATTCGCCTTTCATGCGGGCAAATACTTCTTTGTGGTTATTAAGGTGCAAGTTAACGCCTGCTTTTTCTCCCAACAAATCAATTAATTTCCAACTCGTTAGCACATCAAAAATATTGTCACTATTGCGCCATTTATCTTTAGGATAAGCACCTTTATCTAAACGGCTTTTAGCAATACTCATCCACATTTCGGGAGTCATGCGCTTAATTTCCTTCACCATTTTTACAAATTGTGGGATATTTTTCGCATTAATATAAGTACCTTCTCCTTCAATGTGCATTGCCGCAGGTAAAATCACTTCTACTTTATCGCTATGTGTAGTATGATGCGTACTATGCGCAATAACGGTTTTTCCCGTAAGTGTAGCCCCAACTTGCTCCAACAACCTGTCATCTTCCATCAAATACACCAAGTCAAAGTTGTGGAGTTTATCGCTAATTAATTGAGCAGAAACTTCTTTGAAACCCATCAAACGACAAGCTGCCGCATTCGGAGCTAGGTCATCTTTGCGCAAGAAATCATCGCCAAAACCTTTTTCAACATGAGGAACAAATACTAATTCATTTTCCTTGCCATATTGACGGCTTAGTTGTTTCAAGGCAAAATTACTTTCGGCAGAGGCAAAAGGAGAACCAATAAACAAGATTTTACCTCTCACTCCTTGCAAAAGACTTGCTGCCTTTTTCAAAGCGTCCTCTAATGCCACAGGAATATCGCCTTTTGTTTTCGCGCCTGATACGCGACGAGTTGTGTATTTGTCCGTTTGCAAACGCCCAGCATCACACAACCAATATTGATTCACGTCCGCATTTTCTTTAGGTGTATGACGAATTACCTCATTATCACGAATCCAAACGTAGGTATTACAACCATTGGAACAACCTGTGCAAATAGAAGGAGTACTATTCATTTCCCATGGACGCGCCTTAAAGCGAGAGGCTTTACTTGTTAAAGCACCTACGGGACACAAATCAATCACATTCATAGAATAGGCATCATCAAATACTTTTCCTGGTGCCGTTGCAGGATGGTTTTTATCCCCACGACCAATAATTGTAAGTTGATGTGTACCAGAAATTTCTTCTGTAAAGCGCGTACAACGTGTACAGTTAATACAACGCTCTGCATCTAAAATCACGTTGGGTCCTAACTCAATACGTTTTGGCTTATGTGTTTTTTGGTTTTCAAAACGAGAACCTTCAGGTCCATATTTATATGTCCAAATTTGCAAAGGACATTCTCCCGCTTGGTCGCAGATTGGGCAATCCAAAGGGTGATTTACCAACATATATTCCAATACACCTTCTTGCGCAACCTTCACAACTTGCGAGGTTTTGCCCGTTTTCACAAACATACCGTCTGCAATCGGTGTATTACAAGCCGTTGCAGGTTTTCTGCCCCACATAATCACAGGCTTTCCTTCCGCATCATATTGCCATTCGCCCGTAGCACGGTCTTTTTGATGATAGCCCACTTCCACCAAACACATCCGACAATTTGTAGGAATGCTCATGGCGGGATGATAGCAGAAATACGGAATTTCTACGTCCGTACCAAAGGTGTATTTCAAGAGCATTTCACTGCCTTGAACCTCATAATCTTTTCCGTCTATGTTGAATTTTGCCATAAAGGTAATCAGTTCAGTTATCAGTCAAACAGTTATCAGTTAGCAGTTAAACAGTTAGCAGGTTTTGTTTGCTGTTACTTGTTTACTATTCATTGTTTACTGTTTACTGTTGCTTGTTCTCTGTTTTGAATTTGCGCCCAAAAATACGGATAAATTTGGTTTTGCAAAAAAAATATTCTGTAAGACTTAACAAATTTACAGGAAAGCTCAAAAACTAAGGGTAAAACCCTTGCATTTCACCTAACTTTCGCCTACATATCTTCTCATTCAGCATTTTTTCATTATAATCGCAATATTTTTTTCCGAATCCCAAAACATACACTTATCTTTGCAGTGAACAGTAAACGGTTATCAAGAAAAACTTTGGAATACTGCTAACTGTTACCTGCTAACTGATAACTGAATCATGCAATTTGACAAGGCGTTTCAAGCGTGGCTATATGAGGCTGTGCAGCAAATTGAAAAAAAATCGGCGGTGGAAATGATGGTAGTCATTGCACCTCATTCTGGGCAATATCCCGAAGCAGCACTTAGGGGCGGCTTGGTTGTGGCTTTGTTAACTTTCACCTTTTTATTGTTTGTGGAACACCTGTATTTTGGGGATTTTTTACTATTTTTGTTAACGCTCACCAGTTTTTTAATGGGTTATTTATTGGTTCACAATGAATTACGTTTAAAATCTTTTTTTACCACCCGAAAAAACAAACGCATACAAGCAGAACTTAGAGCAAGGGCGACCTTTCAAAAAGTAGGGATTCATCATACAAGAGCAGAAACGGGCGTATTGGTATATATTTCGATATTTGAAAAATCAGTGCATATTTTACCCGACCGTTATGTACAATCTGTGATTCCGCAAAGCATTTGGCAAAAAATGCAAGAGGAACTAAATCAAGTATTTACGAGCAAAAACCCACGCCAATTAATCTTAACCGCATTAGACAACGTAAAAGGCGATTTTGCGTATTATCTTCCCATTCAGTCTGATGATGTGAATGAGTTGCCTGAAACGATTGATAATAATTTGTTTGAATAAATGAGATTCTTCCTACTCCTTTGCATATTTTTTATTTTTCTTCTTCCCCAAGAATCGGAGGCACGATTTGGGGGCGGACATTCTTTTAGAAGCAAAAGCCGTTCTCGTACGAGTTCGCATCGCAGTAACCATCATACAAGTGGTTTTACCTATCGAAATTCAGGAGGAAGTGGCGTAGCTAGAAATTTGATACCCATTGTGCCTACCGTTTGTTTGCTATTGAGTGCTTATTGTTTCTCCATTTTAATTCGAAACAAAACCCTTGATACCTTCCTAAACACAATAGGAGGCGCGTTTGGCTTTCTTGTTTTTGGAGTGGGGGCTTTATTTTTAGTAGAAAAAGTATGGATGTTCATCAACCTCGTGCTGACATTTGGCGGCATTGTGCTGATGTATTTATATATGTATCGGCAAAAAGGCAACGATGAGCCCGAAATGTTGGTTTCTCAACCTAATGCAAATTATTATCGCCAAAAGGTGCAAATGGTGGACTATAATCTTGAAAAATTCTTTTCGAGTGATGTGGCTTTTTCGAAAGTATTGTTTTTAGATTTTGTTCAAAAACTCTATCATCAATTTTACCAATTACAGAATACACCTCAATTTCAGCACCTTAGCCCTTTCTTTGAGACAAAAATTATGCAGCCTTATTTACAAAGTAGTAAGGAAACGAGGAGACACAGCGAAATTGTCATTGGCAATATACAATTGATTGAAATTGGCGCAGATGAAACGGAAGAGGAATTTACGGTAGAATTAACCACAAATTATACCGAAACTTTTCAGCAAAATCAGCGCAGAATGAGAAGCGTGGAGCAGTGGGTAATGGCAAGAAAAAAGGGGATTATTTCACCTGAACCGCAAAAAATGCAAGCAATTTGTTGCCCAAATTGTGGTGCATCTAGCAGTTTTAACAGCGTAGGGGAATGTGGTTATTGCAAAACAGTGGTAAGAAATGGCGCGTTACAATGGTATGTGAAGCGAAAAACTACTACAAATACAGAGGCTTTTGATACCGATTTGAAAGGACATTATGAGGAAGAACAAGGAACTGACTTGCCCACCATTTTTCATCCAAATTTAAGGCAGCAAAAAGAAAAATTCTGTCGCTTGCATGAGGTCGAGGATTATAATGTATATGCTTCTTTTTTTGATAAAAACATCGTAATTCCTGTTTTTCAAGAAACCTATAAGGCTTGGTCTGAAAAAAGATTGTATAAAGTTCGCCATTTATTGACAGATGCCCTGTACGAAACCCAATTGTTTTGGATGAATGAATATTTGAAAAAAGGCTATTCTAATCACCTGAAAAATATGCAAATTCAAAGCATCGAAACCGTAAAAATTGAGTTTGATGCTTATTATGAGGCAATTACGGTGCGTATTTTTGCTTCTTGTTTTGATTATTTGACAGATAAAAAGAACAATTGGGTGGCGGGAAGTCACACGCAAGCGCGACATTTTTCGGAATATTGGACATTTATTCGAAGAAAAAAAGTTGGCAAAGAAGAATTAACGCCTAATTCTCATTTATTAGATAGTTGCCCAAATTGCGGGGCAAATATCGAACACATTGGCGCGACTGCTGTGTGTGAATGTTGTAAATCCAAACTCAGCCATGGCGATTTTTCGTATATTTTGGCTACCATTACCCAAGATGAAGTGTATGTTGGTTAATGACTGCAAACTGTTAGCGGTAATAAATAGCGAGTATAGACGTTAACATTTGACATATTGATTGATTTTTCGTACTTTTACGCCTCTTTTTGATATTTTGATATAAAAAATGCAAAAATTCACAAAATTTACAGAACTAGTCCGCTTTGATTGGTTCATGAAAAATATGTTTCGTGATAAACGAGATTTTGATATATTAGAAGGTTTTTTGAGCGTTCTGCTCAAGGAGGACATTACAATTATCGAAATATTAGAAAGTGAATCAAACCAAGAAAACAAAAAAGATAAGTTCAATCGAGTAGATATGATGGTAAAAACCGCGAAAGATGAACGCATTATTGTAGAAATTCAGAACAATGAGGAGTACGATTATTTACAACGCATTTTATATGGAGCGTGTAAAACAATCACAGAAAATTTAAAAAAAGGAGAAGCTTATGCTTTGGTGAAAAAGGTAATTTCGGTAAGCATTGTTTATTTTGAAACAGGACAAGGGCGCGATTATGTGTATCATGGCTATACAAACTTTAAGGGTTTGCATTTGAATGATGAATTGTTGTTGAATCAAGAGCAACAAAAAGCCTTTAAAAAACAAACGCCTGCACAGTTAATGCCCGAATATTACTTAATTCAAGCCTTGAGTTTTAAAGATATGATAAATGATGGGCTTGATGAGTGGGTGTATTTGTTTAAATATAGCCAAGTAGAAGATAATTTTACGGCAAAAGGAATCAATAAGGCAAAGGAAAAATTAGCGGTTGCTAAACTTACGAAGAAAAAGCGACAGGAATATGACCGCTATTTGAAATCTTTGCATAGTGAGGCGAGCTGGAACGAAACGCAGCGAATTAAGGCTGAGAGAGAGGAACGTTTGGTGAAGGAAACAGAAGAAAGAGTGAGAGATGAAGCAAAGGCTGAAATAGCAGCAGCAATAGCAGCAGAAAAGAAGGTGGCAAAAGATGCTCTTGCTGAAGCCTTAGCCGTAGAAAAGAAGGTAGCAAAAGATGCTCTTGCTGAAGCCTTAGCCGCAGAAAAGAAAGCTGCGAAAGAAACCTTAACCGCAGAAAAGAAAGCCGCGAAAGAAGCCTTAGTCGCAGAAAAGAAAGTTGCGAAAGAAGCCTTAGTCGCAGAAAAAAAAGCTGCAAAATTAGCTGCAAAATTAGCTGCTGAGGAAGCGGAGTTGAAAATGAAGAAAAATACTATTATCAATGGCATAGAAATAGGGTTAGATGAAGCGACGATTTCAAAAATGCTGAATGTTCCTATTACCTACGTTCAGCAAATAAAAGCGGAATTAACGTAATAAAAATGCTGATAATCAAATTATTCCAATTATTTTATATGAAAAAAATTATTTTTGTTTTAAGTATTGCGCTTGGTTTATTTGCGACAGAGGGTTTTGCTCAAAGCAAACCTTCTAAAAAAGAGTTAATGAAACTTTGGAAAAGTATGTCGCCTGAGCAACAAACAGCTTTCCTTAGCAATTCGCGACAATGGGTAACTGCGGTAACTGCGCAAAAAAAAGTGGACACTACTAGTGTAAAGGTTGAGGCGGCATCGAAGGAAGCTTCAAAATTGGCGGCAAATGCAAAAGATGCGAAAGCAGTAGCACCTGCCAAAGTAACGCCAGCAACTCCCCCTGCAAAAACAGTAGCGGATAAAAAAGAAGTGGCACCTGCGCCAGCTCCTGCTAAACCTGTGGTAGTTGATGCAAAACCTGCACAAAAAATTAGTGTGCAGCCTGCGCCAGCTCCCGTAAAACCTGCTGATAATCAACCATTAGTGTTAGCACCTTCAAACGCTCCAATGATGGACGTAGCAGTAACTCCAACGTCTGATCAACAAGACAATCGCCCTGAATATTTGAAAAAAGTGGAAGGAATGGCGAAAACTACTGTCAAATGGGATAGCGAATTGTTTGATTTTGGAAAAATTAAGCAAGGAGAAGTGGCAAAACACACTTTCAAATTCAAAAATACAGGAAGTACGCCCTTACTTGTGTCTTTTGTGAAGCCTTCTTGTGGTTGCACAACGCCTAATTGGACAAAAGAAGAAGTTGCGCCAGGTGGCGAAGGAACGGTTGAAATCCATTTTAATACGGCAGGTAAGTCTGGAAATCAGCAAAAATCTATTACAGTATTTGCTAATACAGACCCTGTTATTTTGAATTTGCAATTTAAAGGTGAAATTATTGCAGATCCAACTCCTGCTACGCCTGCAACTGTCCACAGTCATGATGGTCATAATCATGAGGGGCATAATCACTAATTATC
>JBJXHA010000082.1:0-21030 GCA_046160275.1 Bacteroidia bacterium
GGGTTTGATAAGATGCTTACAGCATGACCAGACCGCAAAAATATAAGAAATTTTCCTTTACCGTGTATTAAGTAGAAAAATCCTACAAAAATAAGAAAATTGTTACAAGAAAAACCTCATGTAAGAAATTGTTTTTTACAATATTTCTCTTCTCTTAGTAAAGAAGTTTTGTGCTTTTTTGTGCTTTTTTTCTGATTTATATGGTTGATTATCAGATGTTTGACAAGGGGATATAAAAACGTTCTTTATTCTGTCCTTAATATTTCTTTTTTCATGCATGATAACTATTGAGGGAAACTGCTTTTTTTACCCCATTCTTTTCCAAAAACAAAAGGCTTAGGATAGGATATAACTCCCCTATTTTCTCCAATTTAGGGGTCGGATTCAAACTCCTGCAAATTTAATGTAATTTTGTTGTTTATTTGATGTGTTACAGTATAAAAAATGCGCTAGTTCTAGTTTATTCAAAAAGGTGAAAAATTGGCATTAAGCCTTGATTATCAACCATGTTTTATTCACATCCGTCAACCCAAACCTACTCAATCAAAGAAATGAAAAAAAATAAACGAACAACCTTATGGGGGTTTTTAGGAATCGTATGGGGCTTATTTCTGCCCTATTTTTCTTATAGTCATCACTTAACACAGCAGAAAGATAGTATCCTTCATTTCGTTCAAACAACTACAACAGATTCAGCAAAGGTGTATGGTTATTTTGAGATTTCAAAACTCTACAACTTTAACAACTCAGACAGTGTTTTGTTTTATGCAGAAAAAATAGACCGCTTTTCACACGAAAAAGGCTTAGTTGTTGGTAGGGTATTGGCGGAATATGCAAAAGGAAATGCATTTTTTAGCCGCGCAGATTTTACACGCAGTTTGCAACATCACCTCAAAGCAATCACTTTACTAGAAAATAACTACCAAGAACATCAATTTTTGGCGGGAATTTATGCACAGTTGGTAACTACTTTTGCTGAATTAGCGAATTATCCCAAAGCGGAAGAATTTTCAAAAAAGGGGATTGCCTCTGCCGAATATTGGCAAAATAAGGAAGGCTTGGCAATGGCTTACAATAATTGGGGCGATTTGATGGACAAGCAAAAACGATATGCCGAAGCAATTCCTTTGTATAAAAAATCCTTAGCCTTAGCAACAGAACATAATATTCTTTTTATTATGGCTTTTGCTCATTTTAATTTGGGGTCAGTGTATCGTTTAGAAGGGAAAAAAGACCTTAGAGAAGCCGAATTTCATGTAAAAAAAGCCCTAGAAATTTCTAAAACCATAGATGATACGGAGGGAATGATTTATGCTTTTATAGAGCTTGCACATCAAACAAAGCAAAAAAAAGACGCAACTTCTACCCGAATTTACCTAAACAGTGCCGCACACTATTTGCGCCAATATCCCAATCAAAAATTAGAGAAAGAAAGCTATTTTTTACTTTCAGGTGTTTTCTCCATGCAGCACCAGCCTGATTCGGCTTTGGTGTATTATAAGAAAGGTTCTGCGTTAAAGGATTCCTTGTTTAATGAGTTTAGCCAAAAACTGACATATAGCCTTGCTTCTAATCAAGAAATACAAAGCCTTCAACAACAAGCAATTGAGAAAGAAGCAGAGTTAAGTAAGGTACGTAAACGGAATAGTTTTTTGATAATGATAGGTTTGTTGTTTTTGGCAGGATTTGTAGGAATGGGCCTATTTTATTGGCAAAGAAAGAATTATTACCTACAATTAGAGGCAAAAAATCGGCAAATTGAGCAACAAAAAGAAGAATTAAGTTTATTGAATGATACGAAAGACAAACTTATTTCCGTTATTTCGCATGATTTGCGTGTTCCCCTTAATCAAGTGAAAGGTTTGTTTTCATTATTGGGCAGCAATGCGATTGGACAAACAGAGTTTAAAACCTTAGCCACTAAAGTACAAGGACAAATAGATAGTATCATCGAAAACCTTGAGAACTCTTTGCATTGGGTTACTTCGCAGATAAAAGGGATTACAGTAAATAGGGAAAATGTTCACATTGAAAAAATTGCACAACAAGTCATCAACCTATATGAAAACGCTTTGTATGCCAAAGGCTTGTCAGTTACAGTGAATATTCCTCCATGTCTTATTGCCCAAACAGATAAGGAGCATTTACATTTGGCATTGCGCAACTTATTTGCAAATGCCATTAAGTTTTCGCATCAAGGGAAAAGTATTGAGTTGTGTGCCGAAGAAAAAGATTATCATATCCACATTTCTGTTATAGATAAGGGCGTAGGAATGTCGCAACATCAAGTTCACCAATTAATGAATAATGGGAAACATTTTTCAACATTAGGAACGTCAAAAGAGAGGGGAACAGGTTTGGGCTTGAAGTTAAGCAAAGAATTTATCGAAAAAAGTGGCGGACAGCTAAAAGTAGAGAGCGAAGAAGGCAAAGGCTCCGCTTTTACTATTGTGATTCCCAAAAACGATTAATCCCCCTACATTTAGGAAATTAAGTATTCGGTAATAATTAGTTTATGTTAATGCTTCCACTTAAAATATTGATAATAAATGAGTTGAAGTCATTTTCCATTTTCCATTATTAATTATCCATTACTTAAGTGCCTATTAACTATATATTATTAAAATCAACACCTTGTGAATCAGTAAATTATGGTATATCTTTCACCCGTTTTGATAGAAACCTTACCCGAAGACGTATTGGGTTTGTTGGAGGCACTTGTAGTGCCTATTACCGTTTTTAGCCAAACGGGAGAGTGTTTATTGCAAAATGAGTCTTGGGAAAATCAGTGTAATGCGTTACCTTCTGCTCACCCTAAAGAAATCTTTGAACAGAAGGACTATCTTTTGCTTTTGGCAGCATTCTCTCATCTCGAAAAGGGAAAAAAAGAATCGCTTCACTTAAAACTAGCACAACCCCTTCAAAATCAAACCCATGTAAAATTGAGTCTTTCTTTTTATAAGGAATTTATTCTCCTTTCTTGGCTTGAGCTTTTTACGCATTTGCCCGAACATTTTATTAACCTGCAAGATGTAATTGATACCAGCAAAGATGGGATTTTTGCCTTAGATACAGATTATAATTTCATTGCCTTTAATGATACGGTAAGAAGAAGCCATTCGAAGCGTTTTGGGCTTGAAATTTATTTAGGGAAACCCTTTTTCCAAGGAGTACCTAGATCTTTTGAGCAGAAGATACGCCCACATTTTGATCAAGGAATGAAGGAGCAACCCTATTCTTTTCGCTTTACACAGCATACAATGAACGAAAATGAACAAATCACCATAGAGAGTCATATCTATACCATTAAAAATCAAGAGGGGGGAATTAGGGGAATTTGTGTGGTAGGGCATAATATTAGTGAAATCATACGGATACAACAGGCTTTAACTGTAAGCCAACAACAACTGCAGAGTATCATTGCTTCGGTTGATAATAAGGTGTTTGTGTTCAATGAAAAGCATGAATTTGTAAATGTCTGGGCAAGAGATGAAAGTACACTTTTTTTTCCAAAGGAAGAAATTATAGGGAAACCTTTGCGAGAGGTATTTGCCAAAAATACCCCAGATTTTGTTACGCTATATGAAAAGACCTTACAACAAGTGCTAGAAACAGGAGAAAGTATCACCATTGAATACGCATCTCCTGTCCCACATGACCAAGGCTATTACAGCACTACGATGACTTTGATTCGAGAAAATGGTGTACCTACAAGAAATGTGGCAGTAGGGGTACGCGATATTACGGCAAAGAAAAGGGCAGAAGATGAAAAAGCACAACTATTGGAAGACGTAATGCTGAAAAACCGTAATTTGGAGCAGTTTACTTATATCGTTTCTCATAATTTGCGTTCTCCGCTTGCGCGCGTCATTGGACTTACCTCTATTTTGGACAAAGAAAATCCAGCCTCGACTTTTAACCAATCAATTTTGGAGAAATTGCTTGGAGAATGTCATCATATAGACCAAGTATTGACAGACTTAAACACCATTCTGAACATTCAAAAAAACACCCAAGAAATTAGTGAGAAAGTGAATTTGAATGAGGCTTTTTATCATGTATTTGAAGCAACCTCCCCCGAATTCTTTAAAGGCGAAAATGCAAATGGATTAGACTTACAAGTGAATTTTGAGGAAGCTCCCATGATTTGGGCAATAAAAGGGTATCTTCATAGCATTTTTCATAACTTGATTAGCAATGCCATTAAGTACCGAAATCACGAAAAAACACTCATTATTCAGTGTTTTTCTACCCTTTCCATGCATAACAACATGGTTACAATCGTATTTTCAGATAATGGCATTGGCATAGACGAGCAACATATCAAAAGCAAATTATTTGGTTTGTATCAACGTTTTCATTCCCACGTTTCGGGAAAAGGTTTGGGTTTGCATATCACAAAAGCACAAATAGAAATGATGGGGGGAAACATTGAGGTGAAAAGCAAAGTGAATGAAGGCACTACTTTTTATATTTCTCTCCCTAATTCACCTTCTCCTTTGTAAAACGTTTTCTCATTGAAAACGCACATTCTCTCATCAAAACACGTCGTTCAAAGGATACCCCCCAAATAAGCCTAACTTATTTGGGGATGGCTGCGTTTAAGACAGTAATTAGGCTCTCGATAAGAAACGATCAACCTTTTCTGGGAAAAAATAGAAACTCGACCGACCTTCGACAAATTTGGGTATTTATGGGGTAAAAAGGGGTAAGATTAAATAAAACCTCATTTTCTTGATGCTAAACCTTAGTGAAACAACGCGCTCTAACCAAGCGCGTTTTTCTTTTGCCTATGTATAAGTTTTTTTCAAAAATATAACACGTCTCTATTTTTATTCCTATTCATTTATTACCTTTGCTTTTATTATTCATCTTTAAACGTTTCTTAATTTATGCAAAAGAAATTTCTTACACTTCTTTGCTTTTTACTTGCCACGAGTTTACTTCATGCACAGTATTTTTATGTACCACATGTAAACGCAGGGCAAAATCCCGGTGGCTTAAATGCCGACAATGAGTATCCAGTAGGAGGAGGACAGCCCGCAGGTTGGACATCTATTAATGCTGGAAATGCGGCGACACCTGTTTGGACTCCCGCACAAACACTCCCTTTTGCTTTCAATTTTAATGGTTCACCTGTAACACAATACATAGCAGCAACTTCGGGCGTTGTTACTTTTGATGTGGCTACAGGTTTGGCGGCTCCTGCTGTTGCAAATACAGCCTTACCTTCAGCAGCAATTCCTGATAAATCTGTTTGTGCTTGGGGTATTACAGGAAGTGGAACAAATGATAACATTTGTTATAAAACTTTTGGCACTGCCCCTAATCGCCAACATTGGATTATTTTCTCTTCTTATACCAATCCAGGTACAACATGTTGGACATATTGGGGAATCGCTTTAGAGGAGACATCTAATAAAATTTATGTGGTGGACATGAGAAATGCAGGTTGCGCAACAACTTTAACAGTGGGTGTTCAAGTAGATGGAACTTCTGCCTCCATGTTGGCTTCTTCACCTAACACGCCTGTTGCGTCTGGTTCAGATTTTACGCCTGCAGACAATTCTTATTGGGAATTTATTCAAGGAACACAACCTGCCGTAAATGCAGAGATGACTGCTTTTTCAACGATTCCTTATATCGTAGTAGGAAATAATGCTACTATTACAGGTACAATTAGCAATTTTGGTTCGGCTGTGTTGAACGACATTAACTTGAAATATAGAACGAATGGCACAACTTATACCAATGCTTTGACGAATTTGAACATTGCCCCTTATGCAACGTATAATTTTACGCATACACAACCACTAAATATTCCAAGTGCAGGAGGTTATTTTACCGAAGTTTGGTTAGAAGCTGCAGGCGATGTAAACAATGCCGATGATACTTTAAGTCTTGATATTCAAGGACTTGCTTTCCTTCCAACCAAAAGAGTTGTATTTGAAGAAGGTACAGGAACATGGTGCGGATGGTGTCCTCGTGGTGCTGTGTTTATGGATTCATTGCATATTGTTCACCCTAACACTAGCGTGTTGATTGCTGTTCACAATGGCGACCCAATGGTAGTTACTGCTTATGACGCAGGAATTGGCGGATTAATTGGTGGTTATCCAAGTGGTGTGGTGGACAGACATATTAATGACACAGACCCTTCTGACTTTTTTGACAATTATGACACGCAAATCCAAGAAATGCCTCCAGTTGATGTTACAGTTACTCCTACCTACGATGCAGCAAGCAGCACAGTAAGTATTGTAGTAAGTGGGCATTTTGCAGCAGCCTTAGATGGTGATTATCGTTTTAATGCCGTAGTAACAGAAGATGATGTAAAAGGAACAACTAATGATTGGGCGCAAACCAATTATTATAGTTCTTCATCTCAAAATATTGCCTTAGTAGGTGCAGGACATAACTGGCAAACTTCTCCTAACCCAGTTCCAGCTGCAAGCATGGAGTATGACGATGTGGCGCGCGCTATTTTAGGAACTTTTGGTGGACAAACAGGCAGCCTTCCAACTACGATTGCTGCAAATTCAGTTCATTCTTATACTTTTACTTATCCTGTTCCTGCTAACGTTAATGGAGAAAAACTTAATTTCATTGGTTGGGTACAAAAAGGTGGAAACACAGGACGTATTTTGAATGCTAATCAAGCAAAATCTCCTGTTACAAGTGTTCAAGCGATGCAAACAGCAGACTTTAGCGCGAAAGTATTCCCAAATCCAATGACGACAACTAACGGTAACTTAGAGTTAATGCTTGAAAAAGCTACTGACTTGACAATTAATGTGTTAGATGTAGCAGGAAGAGTAGTGAAAACAGAGAAAATCCAAGCTCCAAGCGGACAAAATCTTTATAATTTAGATTTTAGAGGCTTAAGCTCTGGCATTTATCACTTAAATATTCAATCTGAAAAAGGCAGCGTTAATACCAAAGTGGTGGTAAAATAAATTCCAATTTTAGAGAATAAAAGGAAAAAGTTGGTTAGAAATTTCTAGCCAACTTTTTGCTTTTCTTACTTTATATTTTATCCTTTCAATCTTCGGATTGCCGCAGTTAATTTTGGCACAACATCGAACAAATCACCGACAATGCCATAATCTGCAATTTTAAAGAAAGGAGCTTCTGCATCTTTGTTGATAACAACAATCGTTTTAGAAGAAGAAACACCCGCAAGGTGTTGTATTGCACCAGAAATCCCGATAGCAATGTATAAATTAGGGGCAATTTGAATCCCCGTTTGTCCCACGTGTTCGTGATGCGGTCTCCAACCCATGTCAGCCGTAGGTTTTGAGCAAGCCGTAGCTGCACCTAATAATTGCGCCAACTCCTCCACAATCCCCCAATTTTCAGGAGCTTTCATTCCTCTTCCTGCCGAAACTACTAATTCTGCTTCGGTCAAAGAAATCCCTTCACTGGCTTTTATAATTTCTTTTGCCACCGCGTCCATTGCAACATCTGATGAAAAAGAAAAATTTTCAACAGCACAAGCCACTGCTTTTTCAACAACATAATAACCATTTGCTTTTACCGTAACCACAAGTTTATCCGCAGAAGTTTGGAAATTTTCTACGCCTTTTCCAGAAAAAGCAAAACGCATACTTGCAAAACCATTTCCTACTTCTGGCAATGTTACCGCACCTGAATAAGCTGCCGCATTTAATTTCACAGCCAAACGCGGAGAAACTGCACGACCACTATACGATTGCGCCATTACAACTACTTTTGCCCCAATTTGCGTTGCCACAGCAGCCACAGCAGCCGAATAAGCAGCATTGGCAAAGCTATTCAAATTCGCATCAGAAATTTTATACACACGCCCGATACCGTATTGTCCCAATTGCTCAAGTTCTGCATCAGAAACTTGTCCAACAGAAACGGCAACTGCCTCTACTCCCATTGCTTGTGCCAAATCCACAGCGTAAGTAGCCGCCTCAAAAACGGGCTTTTTTAATGCCCCATTCGAATGTTCTGCAAATAATAATACCATATAAATAATTGATAGTTGATACTGGATAATTGTTGGGCAATACTTCGCAAAAGACTGCCTATTTACAATTTTGCGGGCGCAAAGTTAAGAAAAAGATAGAAGATGCACAAAAGCGAAGCCTTCTTTACACAAGAATATCTTTCCTTTCTCTTTCACTCCCTTATCTTCCGCTTATAACCGTTCACTCGTTTCAAAAGTTTTACCTTTTTTTGCAATTTATTTGCGAGAAAATTAAACCTTTGGTACTCATTTTTCTCTATCTTCTAAAATTGCGCAAGAAGAAGCAATTTTAGCCATATTCTTTTTCTCCTTTTTTATTTCACACTCAACAAAATCACAGAAATCGTATGAAAGCAAGTAAAATTTTCATTTTCGCCTTAGCACTGACATTTGTTTTGGCAAATACTTCTTGTAACAGAGGCACAGACGATCCAGACACGATTGATGCCAAAGAATTGCGTCATGCAACAGACACAGACCGTATCAAAGCAGAATCTGACCAAGTTACGGGTGATGCAGACGGTATTATGAGTGAATCTTCTTTAGGTAGAACCGTAGGCACAACGACAACCCTTTGTGGGGCTACTGTGGATAGTTCTCAAATTGCACAAAAAATTCTTACTGTTACTTATGACAATTCGACAAGTTGTGGAGGCTATGTGCGTTCAGGTTCTATTACCTTAAAATTAGTGGCAGGCACGAGATGGAGAGACCAAAATGCAGTATTAGAAGTTACGCATAACAATTATAAAGTAATCCGCCAAAGTGATAACAAATCTATTACCTTTAATGGCGTAAAAAGAATCACAAATGTTCAACCCTTTAATTTCCAAACCCTTTCGAAAGAATTAAAAGAGCGCGGAAACAATTTGAGCATTACCTTTGATGATGGTACACAACGCACTTGGTCATTGGCTCGCCGTTGGATATTTACATTTGTTTCAGTAAATCCAGCAGTAGTAAATTGCAGCATCACAGGAGACAGTACTTTAAATGGCGTAACTAATACCATGGTTTGGGGCACAAATCGTGATGGGGTAATGTTCAAAAATTCTACACCCATTCCCATTTTAACTACCATTGGCGGAGCTTGTAGCCCTCGCAATCCAAGTGCAGGAAAATGGGTACACAACCTAGATGGAAAAGGCACTTTGACAGCTACTTTAGGCGTAGATGCTAACGGAAATGCAGTAAGTTCAGGTTGTGCTTATGGCTACAAATTAGAATGGCTAGGCGTAAATGGTGGAACTGCTTCTGTGGTGAAGGCTTATCAGTAGTAGCTAATCGTTTGATAATTAATTATTTCACGCGAAACACAGGCAGTAACGCCTGTGTTTCGCGTGAAATTTCCTCAGTTTAATACATTAGATTTTCCGATGAAAAAATATCTCTATACCTCCACCTTTGCTGCACTTTTTTTAGTTGCTTTTCATTTACCGAAGCATCTGCCTTTTGTTGTGCCGCAAAATTGGGGGAAACCTGCTTATAATTTTCAGCAAAATCCTTTGAGCGAAGAAAAAATCTTGTTGGGAAGGGTCTTATTTTATGAGCCATTATTATCTTTAGATAGCTCCATTTCTTGTGCGAATTGTCATTCGCAGTATTCCGCTTTTACCCATGTTGATCACGAGCTAAGTCATGGCATTGGAGATAGCATTGGTAACAGAAATTCGCCTGCTTTGATGAATTTGGCTTGGCATAAGCGTTTTATGTGGGACGGTTCGATTCATCATTTAGATATGCAGTCGCTTGCGCCGATTACACACCCCAAAGAAATGGGCGAAAAAATGGAAAATGTGGTGGTGAAATTGCAAAAAACGAAGCGTTATCCGCCTTTGTTTTATCAGGCTTTTGGGGATAGTACAGTTACGGGCGAGCATTTGCTCAAAGCCATTTCTCAATTTATGCTGACATTGGTGAGCGCAAATGCCAAATATGATAAAGTGATGCGCAAAGAAGCGGAATTTACGGAGCAAGAGCAACGCGGTTATCAATTGTTTTTGCAACATTGCAATAGTTGTCATACCGAACCCTTATTTACAAATCATGAATTTGCCAACAATGGTTTGCCTATAGATTCGACCTTAAATGATTGGGGGCGCATGAACATCACACAAAACCCCAAAGACTCTTTGCTATTCAAAATTCCGACCTTACGAAATATTGAATTTTCCTATCCTTATATGCACGATGGCAGGTTTAAAAAGATTTCCGAAATATTAAAACATTATACCACCAACATTCAACCCAGCAAAACCTTGGCACCTGCTTTGCAAAAACCACTTGCTTTATCCGCCAATGAAAAAGTGGATATTATTGCCTTTTTATTGACTTTAACAGATAAGGAGTTTTTGTTTAATCCCGCTTATTCGTATCCAAAAGCCGAGTTTTTGAAGTAGGAGGCAAGTATTACCACAAAGGATCACAAAGTTTTTTCACGAAGTAACACAAAATGTTGCTTGCCGTTGTTGGTGTGGCGATAGCCTACTAATAGCTAACTTTCAGATTATCAACATATTAAAAGACCTTCCATTTTTTATGAAATTATTTTCACAGAATAAATATCTCATTATTTTCCTTCTCCTCTCTTTTCCATTTTCCCTTATTGCCCAATATGCTACCCTTATTCGCGGAGAAATGCAAGGTCTGGAAACGGGAAAAGTGCTGGTATATGAGCAAGGCGAAGGCAATCGAAAATTGTTTGCAGGACAGGCGCAAGTAACTGAGGGGAAGTTTGAAGTACAAGTTCGTTGTTTGTATTCGCCTACAATTTATCTTGATTTTGAAGGAAATAGAACCTCTCAAGTATTTTTTTTGACAGATGAAAAGGAGTTGATATTTCATGGAAAGCTTAAAAACCCAGAAACATGGAAAGTATCGAAGCTAAAAGAACAGCATGAATTTACTGAATATAAAAAATATGAAGAAAAACTCAATGTCATTCGAGAGACTCATGCACAACAAGTTTTGAAAGCAGTGCAAACCCAAAATGACAGTTTGAAAGAAGCAGCACAATTTGAATTTTTGCAAAAAAAAGCGACATTTCTTGCCGAATTAGCAGAATTTATTCGAGGTCATTCTCTCCAGAACATTGCCTTATTTGCCCTGCAACGACATTTTGTGAATGAAAGAGATATAAGGCAATTAGAAGAGTTATATTACTTCCTTCCTAAAAGACAAAATTCGCTTGCAATCAGCATAGAAAGAACAATTTTGCAAGGGCAAGCTACAAAATTTGGCACGAAACTTCCTAATTTTACGCTGACTTCCGATACAGGTAAAAACATACAACTTACTGATTTTCAAGGCAAATATTTGCTCATTGAATTTTGGGCTTCTTGGTGTCGCCCTTGTCGAGAAGAACTCCCAAAACTTCAACACTTTTACGAAAATCATAAAACTACCGCCACTTTTCCCCTAGAAATTCTTACAATTTCTACGGATAAAGATACTGCTGCATGGAAAAATGCCTTACAAGAACTACAAACAACTTGGGTAAATGTAATAGATAAGCCTGATTTTCAAGCGTCTATCGCCAAACAATGCAAAGTAGGTGTGATACCCTCAAATTTGCTACTCAACGAAAAAGGCGAAATTATTGGCAAGGATTTGCGAATCGAGGAATTAAAGGAAAAATTGAAAACGACAAAGTAAAGTGTAGAAAAACGCATTAAAAAAGGCACAAAAATGAAAAAATAGTTATATCTTTGCCTAAAACTATCTTTTTGTATTTTTCCACTTTTTATGGCTAGACGTGCATTAGTAACTCAAAAGCTTGCTTACCCCGATGCTACGGCATTGCGGATGCAGCTTCAATCAGGCGAAATTACCTCAGAACAGCTTGTAAAAGAGCATCTTGACAGGTTGGCGATTTATAATAAAGAATTAAATGCTGCTACGGAAATTTTCCGAGAGGATGCCTTAGCTTTGGCAAAAAATCCTATGGCGGGCAAACTTTCTGGGATTCCTGTCTCTGTGAAGGAAACCTACGGAATGGCGGGGAAAATGGTAACGCAAGGTTCGAAAAGAAGTACCCCCGCTTTTTCGCCCGAAGATGCCTATATTGTCAAGCGATTGAAGGAAGAAGGCGCGATTATTATTGCGCGCACCAATATTCCTGAGTTTGCAATGACTCCCGAATGTGACAATTTATTGTATGGGCGTACGAACAATCCTTTGAATTTGGACAGAACTTGTGGCGGCTCATCAGGCGGAGAGGGTGCTTTAGTGGGTTCAGGTTGTAGTGTATTGGGTATAGGCTCAGACATTGGCGGCTCTGTGCGTTATCCTGCAAGTTTTTGTGGAGTAGTGGGGTTTAAGCCCGCTTCAGCATCCATCAATAAAACAGGAATGTACCCTATCGTGCAAGGAAACTTAGGGACAATGCTGGCGGCAGGTCCCCTTACGCGCTCAGTAAGAGATGCAAGACTCGTTTATAATTTAGTGACAGACAAGCCTTTACCTGATGCGCCAATGACAGATTTCAGCAAACTGAACCTGTTTTATCCGCAAATTTACCGTAAAAAATTGGCAGACCCCGAAATCTCGGAAGCCGTTGGAAATACACACGCTTTGTTATTACAAGCAGGTTTGCAAAAAACGCATGGCGATTTTTCTGATGCAACAGAACTTATCAAAGCCTATAATCAACTGATTATCGCTGGGTTTGAAGGAGAAATGCACGCCTCTTTGATGGGAGGAGAAAAGGGAAAACGAATTTCTTTGATGCAGGAAAGTTGGTTGCAAATGACAGGAAAACCTACCGTGCATACACATATTTTTCAGATGTTAGTGGGAATGAGTGCCTTACGTCCTTCCCCCAAACAAGTGCAAGCCGCTACGGATTTAGTTGAAAATGCACGCAAAAAATACAATGAAATGTTGGGCGAAAATGGAATTTGGGTGCTACCTTCTGTGGGCTGCCTCGCGCCAAAACATGGTAATTTTGTAGGACAACTACGCACCTTGGGAATTGCAGAGGCAATGAAACCCACGATATTATGCAATATTTTGAACCTGCCTTGTATCACGCTTCCCGCATGGAAATACAAAAATGAAAGCACAGGGCTGGTTCCAGGGGTAACGCTTGTGAGCAAAGCAGGTAGCGAGCATCAATTGCTGAGTGTGGCGCAATGGTTGGAAGATAAGATTTAGTGATGAACAATAAGCTAAAAATAGGAGTAGTCGGTTTTAGTCGAAATGCTTTTGATAAAGCAACAGCGATACAAAAATTAGTACAAATTTTTGCTAAATTATTGATTGATAAGGAAATAGACGAGATTGAAATTGTGAGTGGTTATACCGCAAGTGGTGTACCACTCATCGCTTATCAACTTGCAGATAAATTGGGAGTGGAAACCGTGGGCTTTTCTGCAAAACAAGCACTCAAAGTGAGAAGTGGTGTGCATCCTGTCAAAAAAGTGATATTGGTGGGAGATAAATTTGGAGAAGAAAGCGAGGCGTTTGTGGCTTATCTTGATATTCTTGTGAGAATTGGTGGCGGAAAACAGAGTCGACATGAGGTAGAATTATTTAAAAAAATGCATGAACACGATGATTTGACGCAAATTTTATTCGAAGAAGAGGTAGACTGGTATGGAAAGTAAAGTTACAAATCTCTATTCTACTCAAAAAAGTAAACCGAAGCCGTATGAAATATATTCTCTTGTCATTCCTATTCCTTATCATTTCTCCTATTTTTGCACAATTTGACGAAAAATCATCGTTCCCACCGCCCGATTCTACGCCTGTGGTATTGGATTCAAATGCGAAGTTTGTGTTGCCTACGGTGCTAGAGGCTGAGGGTGAAGAAGAAATACCTAATATACAAAATTTACAAGATTTGAATGATGATGACGATTTTGGTGTGATGATGGGAGAACGTATTCCTGAAGATGAGCTAATTCAAAACTTGGAGAAACCTTTGAATTTACATCTATATTCGCCTAAAATTCAAGAAGTTGTGAAAGTATGTGAAGCGGAAGCAAGCAAAATATTAGGGGAATATCATACAAAAATACACCTACGGCTGTATCGTGATAGGTTGGAAACGATGGAGGCGATGTATAAAAAAATAGGCGATAAATTTGATGATGGTTATGTAGGCGCAATGTTGTATTATACCATTGTATATCAAGGGCATACGCTTGATGTTTTGACTTTTTGTGTTCAAGATGGACAAATCATAGAAAATGAATGGCAACGAACTGCCAATACACTCAAAGCCTACCGCGAACTGCTTGATGGGAATCTCAAAGTTAGCCCTGATGAGGCATTGAAACGCGTTTTTGGAAACAGAAAACCTTACGATAGAAATATTCACCTTCGATATGAACAGCGTGCCGATTTGGAAATTCCGAAAGGAAGCACTTACCAACGCCCTGAAATTTGGTGGTACATTTGGGAAAATGCTTGCACTGTTTGCCAAGAAGGAGAAGTTGATGCCAATAATACGGACAATTATTTGCTAGAAAAGGTGGATAGAAGAAAACAAAGGTGGTAAATTAAATGCAAGTTAACGATGTTGCTTTGAGTTTTACGGATATTTCTGATTTAAAAAATGCACAACTTACCTTGGATCATCAAAATAAAGATTTACAAGAAATTGCTTTTATTCAATCACATGAATTGAGAGGACCTTTGGCTCTTGTTTCAAACCAAAACGAAGCTAAACCAAAAACAATCGTTAAAAAACTGAGGGCTTGAAGAATGGTAATGCCTCGATTTCCGCTCAATCCGATAAAGTTTCGTATCTTTAAACCGATAAATAGCAGCAAAAATAAGATATGTATGATAACTAATTTGATGCCTATGATGCTGTCGGATAAAAAAATAAAAGCAGCAGTGTCGAATGCTATACCCATGATTAACAAAGCGAGTAACCCTACATATAAAGTGGATTCTTCGGGACTAAAATCTTTGTTTTTTTGAAAAAGAAACTTGATGTATGTCAAAAAAGAGGGAAGATTCGCCATATCGGTTAATAAAGAAGGAAGGTTGCTTATCAATATCAGACGGTAAAAATACGATAATAACCTACGAGGTGCAAATGTAAAATATTTCAAACTTGTAATATTTCAAATAGAAACGTCAATTTTTAATAGGGTGATTTTTCGGGGTTTATTATTAGCTTGATGTTATTCAAAGGCAATAAAGTTGCTATTTATGGATAATTTTTAAATAAAAATAGACTAAACTAATGCAATGTGGGCAAGGTTAAAAAAAGCAGAAGAAATTACACAAAGTAGGGTTTTAGCCGTAACTGTGTAACTTCTTCTGAAGGAAAAGTCAAATAAATTTGGTTTTCTATATAGAAAATATTTTTACAATCATCTCATAGACACTCCTATCAACAACAATTTAGCATCACACACATTCCAATAAAAACGCATATTCTAAGGCAACCTCTCTCAATGCTTGAAACCTACCTGACGCACCGCCATGTCCTGCTTCCATGTTGGTATGCAACAAAATGACGTTTTTAGACTTGTTGAAAACGCGCAATTTTGCCGCCCATTTGGTAGGTTCAAAATACTGCACTTGTGAATCATGCAAACCCGACATAATCAATACATTGGGGTATTTTTTTGCCTTAACATTATCCATTGGCGAATAACGTAACATGTATTTATAATATTTTTTATCATTCGGATTGCCCCATTCATCGTATTCACCCGTAGTTAGCGGAATCGTATCATCTAACATCGTAGTTACCACATCAACAAAAGGCACTTGCGCCACAATTCCTTTCCACAAATCAGGGCGCATATTCATCACTGCACCCATCAATAAACCGCCAGCACTTCCGCCCATGGCAAAAAGTTTTTGAGGATTGGTATAATTTTGAGCGATAAGATGTTCTGCACAATGGATAAAATCAGTAAAAGTATTCAGTTTTTTGAGCAATTTTCCACTTTCGTACCAATGCCTGCCCATTTCCGAGCCGCCCCGAATGTGTGCAATTGCATAGACGAAGCCCCTATCTAACAAACTTAGGCGAGCATAGGAAAAATAAGCGTCTAAGCTAATGCCATAAGAACCATAGCCATACAAAACGGTTGGATTATTGCCATCTAATACCGTGTCTTTTCGATGCACCAGCGAAATCGGAACTTGTGTGCCATCTTTTGCCGTAGCCCAAATGCGCTTAGAAAGGTAGTTTTCGGGAGAAAAATCGCCTAAAACGGGTTGCTGTTTTTGCAAAATTTGGCTTTTGTTTTTCATGTCATAGTCAAACACACTGGCAGGCGTTGTCATAGATTGATAACCATAGCGAAAAACCGTGCTTTCATATTCCATAGCGCCTTGACCATAAGCCATATACGCCTCATCATTCATTTCAATATAATAGGGCATTTCCTCATTTTTGGGGCGAATTTCGATTTGACATAAACCTGCTTTTCGCTGCTCAACCACTAAATATTCTTGAAATAATTCAAAATCTTCGAGCAGTATGTCTGCATCATGCGCAATTAATTCCTCCCAATTAGAGGATTTTAAGGTTGCAGTATCTTTAATTCGCATCAAGCGAAAATTCTTTGCTTTCCAATTAGTTTTAATATAAAAATAGCCTTCCGCATGGTCAATGCTATATTCAAAATGTTTCTTTCTGACCTCAAAAATCTCAAACCTGCCGTCAATGTCATCTGACGAAATGTACCTAATTTCATCAGAAATCGTACTTTTTGACTCAATAAAAATGTATTTTTCAGAACGACTTTTGCCTATCTGCACATAAAAAGTATCGTCATTTTCTTGATAAAAAAGCTGACTTTTGAGCTTTTCTGCCTGCTCATGGATTCGATATTGAAAAACCTGAAAAGGGCGTAAAGTTTCGGCATCTTGATTAACATAATATATCGTTTGATTGTCATTCGCCCACACAAAATTTGCCGTAGCATTTTCGATTTTTTGACTGAGCGTTTCGCCCGTAAGCAAATTTTTAAAGAAAATCGTACAAATTCTACGCCCAACCTCATCAAGCCCGTAAGCCAACCACTCGCCATTTGTACTGACCGCCAAACCCATCACTTGACAAAAACTTTTGCCTTCTGCCAACAGATTTACTTCCAAAATTACCTCTTCTTCCGCCGCTAAATTCCCTTTCTTGCGGCAATAAATGGGATATTCTTTGCCTGTTTCATATCTTGTATAATAATAATAGCCTTTTGAAAGATAAGGAACAGAATTGTCATCTTCTTTAATTTTCCCTTTAATTTCCTGATAAAGAGCCTCTTGCAAATCGTTGGTATGCGCCATTACTTGTTGTGTATAGGCATTTTCTGCTTCAAGGTAAGCAATCACTTCTGGATTTTCGCGCTCATTAAACCAATAATAATTGTCAATGCGCGTATGCTCATGTTTTGTAATTTCAAACGGAACTACCTTTGCAATAGGTGGTTTGAGATGAGAATGTTTCATTTAAGATATGAAATTAAATATATTGATGAATTTTTATAAATGCCTAATTGTTGTTTGGTCGTTTTGTATATGAATTTACAGTATGCCACATTTTTTAGAAAAAGAGATAAGTTACAAACACAAAAGTACGATATTTTTCCCCTTTCTTTGTGAATTTTTTTGCTTTTTTTACAGGCTGAAAACGAAAACATTAGGGAAAAAAGCCTTCAAAAAGAGAAGTTCTCATACAACTTTTTGCTATTTTTTGCGTAAAAATGAGAAGATTTGAAAAAAAAATTGGGAAAAGACTTGCTTTTTTCTACTTTTGTTCGTTACTTTATTATCTCATTTATTAACAATCCCAATCATTATCATGAATAATATTTTGGCGAAAAGGCACTTTTTAGGTTCTTCGTTTGTTTCTTTTAAAAATAATAAACGATTCTTCCACTTTTTTTAGACCTAATCCTATTTTTTCACAAACAACCTTTTTTGGTATTTAGTTTATTTTGAAAATTAGAATTACCAAAAAACGTCTTAATTAGCATTATGTAAAATATGAGAGATTATGCGAGCTATCCTGAATATGACGAAAACAGAGCGCGTGAATGTGCGCAAGCCTTTGAGGAAATGCTAGTTACAAATCGGAGTGGCTATTTAGATATATTCCAAGTTGATGAAATTTTCCACTTTTATATAGAAGCATCTGATTTTAGAAAAGCCCAACAATTGATTGACTTTGCTTTCCAAAGTCATCCTAGTAGCAGTGACTTGCACCATAAAAAAGCAGGTTTGGAATTTGAGATGGCGCATTATGAAAATGCACTTACACACATCAATCAAGCCTTATTGTTACAGCCTTTACAGGTAGAATATTTGCTGTTTAAATCCGAAATTTTAGCACATTTAGATAAATACGATGATGGCATTGAATTGCTTGAACGTGCCTTGATTTACGCAACCGATGCAACGGAAGTTTATATGCAAATGGGGCATATTGCGCAAGTTTGCGGGCGTTTAGAAGAAAGCGAGGAGTTTTTTCGGCAAGTGCTGGCTGAAAAAACAGACTCTGAAGATGCTTTGTTTGAACTTGCCTTGATACTCGAAAATCGTAAACGAAATGGTAATTATCAGGAAGCAATTCAACTCTACAATTCTTTTTTAGATGCAAATCCACATTCCGAGTTTGCATGGTACAATGTGGGAATTTTATACGCAAAATCGCAACTTTTTGAGGAGGCTTACGAAGCTTTTGACTTTGCTACGGCAATAAAAGATGATTTTGCCTCAGCGCATTTCAACAAAGGGCGCGTGTTGATGTACCAAGAAGATTACAAAAGTGCGGTGCAGTCGTTTATGGAAGTGTTGAGTTTGGAAAAGAACGATAAAATGACTTGTTACCACATTGGAGAGTGTTATGACTATTTGGAGATGCCCAAAGAGGCGCTGCGCTATTATTTAAAGGCAGCAGAATTGGGCAGCGATATGTCTGATGCCTATATTGGAATTGGTGGTTGTTTGGAGGAATTGGAAAAATTTACAGAGGCGATTCATTACTACGAAAAAGCCTTAAAAATTGACCCTGAAAATACAGAAATTTTGCTTTCCATTGCGATTTGTGAATATAAATTAGGGAATTTAACGGGAGCTTATCGTTATTTGGAGTTTGCGATTCACAAAAACCCGAACAATCTAAACATTTGGAAAGATTGGGCAATCTTATTATACGATAATGGAAATATAACTGGCGCACTTACTTTTTTAGAAGAAGGCATCAAAGTCAATACTTTATCCGCCGATTTATACTATTTGTCTGCGGTTTACTATATGGATTTAGGGAAAAAATCGCGTAGCCTTACGATGTTAGAAAACGCCTTACTCCTAGATTACAAAGGTCATGAGGAAGTGTTGCCGCTTTTCCCTGATTATATGGCAAATCCCAATGTGCAGCAGTTGTTGAAACAGTATAAAAAGAAATGAATTTTATGCAAATTACAGCAAATCAAGCATTAATATCTCTCGAAAATACAGACAAAGCGTTTGTTGAACTTTTTCAACATGGCACATTATCCGTAGAAATGTATCGCCCTGTGGAGATAGATTTACAACAACCTCATGAAAAAGATGAGGTGTATATCGTCATTTCTGGAACGGGTGACTTTTTTTGTGATGGCAAAACAGTTGCTTTTCAAGCAGGTGATTTTTTATTTGTTCCCGCAGGGGTTGAACATCGTTTTGAGCGATTTACCGAAGATTTTGCGACTTGGGTAATTTTTTACGGACCCAAAGGAGGAGAAAAAGCGTAACCTAACAATGGAAATATTAACACTGACCTTACAAACAAAGGATTTGATGGGGACCAAAAAGTTCTATCAAGACATTTTGGGGTTTCAGAAGTTGGCGGAATCAGAGAAACATCTTGTATTTCAAGTAGGAAGTTCTTCGCTTATTTTTGAGTTGGTAGAAGAATCAAACGCTCCTAAATATCATTTTGCCTTTAATATTCCCATCAATAAAATGGATGAGGCGATTTCTTGGGCGATTCAAAAAGTGGATTTGCTTGAAAATGACAAAAAGGAAACGATAATACATTTTGAAAACTGGAAGGCGAAGGCGATTTACTTTTTTGATACTAATCGGAATATTGTAGAATTGATTTGTAGAGAAGATTTGAATTATACAACAGATAGCGCATTTTCTGCCGAAAGTATTTTCAACATTAGCGAAATTGGCTTGGTCGTGGATTATCCTTTGCAAACAAGCGCAGAGATTATCGAAAAAACGAATACTTGCTTTTTTGACAAAGGACCCAAACGAGAAGATTTTGCAGCACTTGGAACAGATGCAGGTTTGTTTGTGATTTCAAACCCACATAGAAATTGGTATCCTACAAAAGATAGGGCTGAAAAGCACAAAGTTCGCGCAAAAATCAAAGTGAAAGAAGAGATATTTGAGCTTGAATTTCACTAAACGAAAAAACTTTGCAACATTTCTTGCAAAATCCCTATCTTTGTTGCCTTTCACTATTTACGCATTTATTATGTTTGGCAATAAGCATCCGAAGGGTTTACCTTACTTATTTTTTACCGAAATGTGGGAGCGTTTTGGTTATTATTTGATGATTGGCTTGTTCACTTTGTACCTAAAAGAACAAGTAGAAAATGGCGGCTTTGGTATGAAAGACTCCGAAGCCAGCGATTTATACGGAACATTCATCGCTTTTGTATTCCTAACGCCCTTTTTGGGTGGTGTTCTCGCCGATACGAAGCTCGGCTACCGCACTTCTATTGTCATGGGAGGAATTATGATGGGCTTGGGTTATTGCTTGATGGGAGTGCATAATATTTATGCCTTATATGCAGCGATGGCTTTGGTAATTTTTGGGAATGGATTTTTTAAACCCAATATTTCTACGATTTTAGGGAATTTATACACCGAACCTCAATTCAAAGACCAGAAAGATGCAGGCTACAATATTTTTTACATGGGAATTAATATTGGCGCGTTTATCTGTAATTTCTTTGGCGCGGCAATGAAAAATCTCTTCGGTTGGCAATATGCGTTTCTTACCGCAGGAATTGGTATGTTTGTGGGAGTCGTTATCTTTTTAATTGGCACAAGACATTATGCACACG
>JBJXHA010000083.1:0-5705 GCA_046160275.1 Bacteroidia bacterium
GTAAAAAGATATAATGATAAGAGTTGAATAATTGCGGATTTTCACAAAGCTAAGTAATTTTTTCACCTTTTTCTATCATCTCTAGCATTTTGGATAAAATTTTGTTACACTAAGAAGAAATTTATCATTTTCTTTCAAAATGCAGCGATATTTGCTTTGTCTTTTTTTATATAATCATCTGTATTTGGTTTATTCTCAAAGTGTTAATTCTTTTCATGATGCGGGAATTTATACGACAATGGAATGGACAAAGGAGCAACCTTTGATTATTACCCCACAAATTTGGGTGAATCTTGGCAAAACTTATATGGAATTGCGCTATCATTATGAAGATGCGCAAACGATGGCTTTTTATTTGGGGCGAACTGTTGCGTTAAATGAGGGAAAGCGATGGGAAAAAATAGAAACTTTTGAACTCGTTCCCGCGCTTGGGCTAACTGTGGGTAGAACCAATGCGATTTCCTTTGCTTTGAATGGCGAATTTCAACACAAAAAAGTTTCCGCTTTTCTGCAATCTCAATATACGCACAGTGTTCAGAAGGAAGGACAACGTTTTGCTTGGGTTTGGCTCGGCAGTAATTTTCAGTTTTCGAAATATGTGGGCGTTGGTGCGGCAGTTCAAGCATTACAACCTTTAGAAGATGTCGTAGCAATTCGCCTAGCTCCTATGTTAAGTGTTAATTATGCCGCTTTGAGTGTGGAATTTTACAGTTATAACTTTTGGCAAGCACAACGCGTTTGGGCGGTTGGCGTACAATACGAATTTGACTAAGGCAAGCCTTATATTCGCCTTAGTCAAATTCATATTATTTTTACAATGTAAGTACTCGGTAAGAATTAGTTTATGTTAATATTTTCACTTAAAATATTGAGAATAAACAATTTAAAATAATTCCCCATTCTCAATTATTAATTCTCCATTACTTATTTTATCCCTTTATGAGTTTTTTCGTTACAATTCCCTGCGAAGTAACGATTCTTAGAATATAGATACCATTTGGATAGAAACTCGCATCAAGTATGGGATTGACCGTTTGTAACAAAGGAACACCCCAAACATTATACAAGGTCATATTTTGAATCAAGGCTTTGCTTTGATTTTGCACAATCCAACTTGTTTGGCTAGGATTAGGAGCTACAAGAATAGAAGCAGCCAAGATAGGGGAAATAATCGAAGTATTGATTGCCGCACTTTGTACGGTAATGACTTGCTCACTTGTATCTGAAATGCCGCAATTATTGCTTACAATGAGTTGAACGGTATAAGTTCCCGAATCTCCATAAATATGCGTAGGATTAGCACTTGTATCTATCGCGCTAGTATCGCCAAAATTCCATTGATAATGCGTGGCAAACTGCACATTGGGCAAGAAATTCACGGTATCATGTTGAATTGTGGTGTTAAAATCGGCAACAGGCATAAATTCATTGATATTCCACACCGAAAGGCTGTCAAAAACTGTAGCCGCAGCTATGTTTTGCAAAAATTTCGCTTGATTAGTCGTAATCCCTACCAAAGAATCCAAACCTACGGGCGTTTTTTTGAAAAGCGTGGCATAAAACACGCAAGCTGTTAAGTAGGAACCATGTATGCTAGGGTGGCTATTATCACCTACCCATAAATTAATCGTACTATCTGCCAAGCGAGAAGCTCGCCAAGCCATGCCTGCAGGGGCAACTAAGGCTTGATTATCATCTGCCATTTGTACATAACTATGACGCAAACGCATTTGCATTCCTTCAAAGGTGCAAACTACAGGATAAGAAGCGCAATTCTGCTGGTCGCCATATTTGCGCCCCCAAGTCATATAAAATACGGTTTGGGCGCAAGGGCTATGGGCATGAATCAAACTATCCAATACATTTGCATAAGGATAAACTTCCGTAGCCACCTGCGAAGGGGGAAAGGACGGCAACTGGCTTTGCTCTTGCAACACCACAAAATCCCAAATTTGCGCATTTATTTTGGCTAGGCTTGTGGCATTTGTGCTATGTCCATTGAAGGTGTAACCGCCTGGCGTATTTGAATCATACATCAGCGTATCGCCCTTTGCAACCGCCAAATCATACAATATTTTGGGTAAGTTATTTACACCCGTATAACTATTTCCCAAAAACAGGATTTTTTTTGCCTGCGCTGTCGCAAATTGAAAAGCACAAGCAAGAAGAAGGAGCAGGAGAATAAATTTTTTTTGCATAAAAATGGCGCGTGAAACGAAGGATTAAATGTAATTTTATTGAACGTAGTCAATAGAAGATAAAAGCTAAACCTTTTTCTCGGTCTGTTGTTTGATTTAAAATAGTTATCGTTTATGAAACAAGAATTTTTAACACAAGAGCACATTCAAGTTCAAGAGTATTATGGTAAAACGTTAAAAACCACCCAAGATTTGCAGACAAATGCTTGTACAATGGATGAAAATGCCATTCCACGTTTTGTCAAAAAAGCACTTGCTCAAATCCATGAGGAAGTAATGATGCGATATTATGGTTGCGGTTTAGTGATTCCACAAAACTTGCAGGGAATGAAAATTTTGGATTTAGGTTGTGGTTCAGGTAGAGACTGTTATGTGCTTTCAAATTTAGTAGGCAAAGACGGTTTTGTGGTTGGGATAGACATGACCCCATGAACAAATTGAAGTAGCTCAAAAGCATATCAATTATCATACGCAAAAGTATGGATATGATACTCCCAATGTTACATTTAAACAGGGATTTATTGAAAAACTGTATGAATTAGACTTGCCTGATAACACATTTGACATTATTATATCGAATTGTGTAATAAATCTTTCGCCTGATAAAGAGGCCGTTTTAAAAGAAGCTTATCGTGTTTTGAAAAAAGGCGGAGAACTGTACTTTTCTGATGTATATTCCGACAGGCGTATTCCGCTTGCTTTGGTTCAACATCCTTTACTTTATGGAGAATGTTTAAGTGGCGCAATGTATTGGAACGATTTTCTAAATATGTCTAAGAAGGTGGGATTTATGGATCCAAGATTAGTAGAAGACAAACAAATTAAAGTAGGCAATGAAGAATTAAACGAGTTAGTTAGCAATATCAAATTTTATTCTGCCACTTATCGACTCTTTAAATTGCCTGATTTAGAGCCTGCGTGTGAGGATTATGGACAAGCCATTATTTATAAAGGAAATATTCCTCATTATGAACAAGTTATGAAGTTAGACAAACACCATCTATTTGAAAAAGGTAAAATTGCGCTCGTTTGTGGCAATACTTATGACATGATAGCCGATTCTCGCTTCTCCCAAAATTTTGAATTTATTGGGAATAAGTCAGTACATTATGGTTTGTTTGAAGGTTGCGGAACAGCATCTCCCTTTTTAAATGGGGATGATGAAAGTCAATCGGTATCGTGTTGTTAAACAAAATGGGTTGTAAAAAGTTCCGAACTCTTGAAGAGTTCGGAACTTTTTACAACCCATTTTGTGCACAGCTTTTTTATTACAAACACTTAATTTTTCTGCGGCAGAATTTCTCCTTGCTTGGGCAAGGGAGCAACGGGTGTTGTGCTTGCAGGTTCTTTGATTTCACACAAAGCCTTGTTTGTGCTTACGCCATCTGGAATGTTTGGAACACATTCAATTTTTGTATCATCTAAATTCAGATAAGTCAAGGACTTAGGCAAATAAATCACTTGACGAATCGTGGTGTTATGGCAAGAAAACTCTTTTAAATTGTAAGGAAATAAAGGCAAATTATCCAAGGGCGTGTTATTAAATACATACAAACCCTCTAAATTTTCGGGTAAATAAGCAATTTGCATCAAACGATTGTCATTGCACCAAAGCGTTTGCAAGGTTCTTGGCAACAAAGGGAGCGTAGTAAGTTGATTTTGATAACAATACAAATGCGTCAAACTATCGGGCAAAAAAGACAAACCTTCTAAGCGATTCCCTGCACAATTTAACACCTTGATTTTCATAGGAAAAGAATCAATTTTGCTTAATGAATTGTATTGACAATAGAGCTTTTCGAGCGAATCGGTCAAGGGTGGCAATTGTGTCATTTGATTATTGCTACAATCCAAAATACGCAAATTTCGAGGCAATTTAGGCAAGCCCGTCAATTGATTGTGGTCGCAATACAACTCTTCTAAATTGGGCGGCAACCAAGTAATTTCCTTTAAAAAGTTGAAAGCACAATTTAGCTTTCTCAAGTTTCTAAAATACTTTAGATCACTTAAATCGCTGATGCGCTCTAAACTCAAATCCACTTTTGTTTCATTTTTTACTGATACACAAGTCGTATCAAAAGAGTGTAAATTGGTATCTACACAAGCGAAATGATAATCTTGCAGATAATCGAAAAAGCTCGTATCTGCAATTAGTACATGATTAGGCGGTAGTTTTACCGCTTCTTTTTGCCCCCAAAGTAAGTTTCCAAAAAATAGGTTGAGCGTTAAGAAAATAAATAAGTGTAGGTTTTGGCTTGGCATATTTGCGCTTTCGTTGAAATAATGATGCAAGTTACAAAATATGTTCTATTTTAGGTGATTCGCTCACAAAAATACTACAAAAAAACAATTACTTTTGAAAAAGGAGAAATAAACTTTTGGGCAACTTTAAACATCATTCATTTTCTTGTAGGCTATTTTGGGGTTGATTTAGATATTCTATAATGTTAAGACAAATTTCCTTTGCACAATTTACCGTCATAAAATGCCCACCTCCTTGTATTAATACGTCAGTTTGAGCAAAATAGGCAGGGAGAATATGATCGGAAGTGCCATGAATATGAAAAATATTTGTGGGAACGGTAGCGTTTTCCCATAAAAGGATTTGTTCTACTGCCCAAAGAAAAAAAAGACCATCTGTATCGTGCAAGATTGCTTTTAGTAATTCTTTTTCCTCTTTACTTTTTGCCCCAAACAACCAATACGTAATCAGATTAGGATGGATTAACCATTTGGTTGGCAACCATTTATATATAGGAAGCCATCTGAAAATACGATAATAAAAAGGAATTTCATGCTTTGTTTTGGCAGAGGCTAAGGAAATCAATTTCTCCGTAGGAATAAGTTTCGCCACCTCCATCATCATCATTCCGCCAAAAGATAAACCCATGAGTATGGGATTTTGGGTAGAAATTTGAGGAAGTAATCGCTGTGCATATTCACTTATACTTTCCCCTGTTAGGGGAGGAATCCAATCAATATAAATAAGATCATAATCAGGGAGTTGTAAACTTTCTAACACACGCTTATCTGCGCCCAAGCCTGTAAAACAATAAACCTTTTTCATTTTTTCTTATCGAATTGCAATAGACAAATGAAAATTAAACAAGACTTTTCCTAAATGGTTGCGACTTAGCTCAAATCTGGAAACCATGTCGTAGAAACTTAGCACATTTAGTCCTGCTCCATAGCCATATAACAGCTTGTTTGTGAGGAATTTATCTTGGTTCGTGCTTGTATAATCTTGAATATAACCCGTATCACAAAAACCTGTCATATAAATCCCAATCGGGAAATCTTGGAAACGTTTGAAGGGAATTTGTTTGATGTGAATAATGCGGCGAGGTAAAATTGCAAAACGGAGTTCTGCTTTGTTTATCGTCATCAATGAACCAGAAATACTATAGGTTTGATAACCACGTATTTGTGGGGCAAAATCACCGAAATCATCTGTTTCTAACCACACAAAAACCTTCTCAAAGTAAGGCACTTTTCGCCCCAATATCC
>JBJXHA010000084.1:0-3963 GCA_046160275.1 Bacteroidia bacterium
CTTTAGCAAATACAGGCGCGAATGTTCCATTCACAAATATGCAGCCTTATATTGGAATGAACTTCGTCATTTGTACGTATGGTATTTACCCATCAAGGAACTAATTTTTTCTACTTTTTTTTATTCATATTTACATAGATTTCTTATATCATGGAAGGATATATAGCTCAAATAAAACTTTTCGCACCTGACTTTGCCCCAAGAAATTGGGCATTATGTCAAGGGCAAATTATGAATATTGCACAAAATGCTGCCTTATTTTCTTTGTTAGGCACTACTTATGGCGGAAATGGGTCGACTACTTTTGCTTTACCTGACTTTCGGGGAAGAACACCCATAGGAACAGGAAATTCACATGTACTAGGGGAAATGAGTGGCACAGACACAATGACCCTTACTTCTGCCAATTTACCTGCTCATACCCATACAATTAGTGGTACGGTAAATACAAAAGCTTCTTCAGGTAGCACAAATGAAGCTCCTGCGGGTGCATATTGGGGGACAGGTGCTAATAATTATGCAAATGCTAAGAATGGAACGATGAATGCAGGTGCTGTTTCGCCGTCATTAAATGTTGCTAATGCGGGAAATAACCAACCTATAAATAATGCACAGCCATCTTTGTGTATGAATTTCATCATTTGCCTGTACGGCATGTTCCCTTCTCGCAATTAAGCTTATTTTTTACTAACAACATATTAGGGTTTTGAGCCTTCCTGCGGTTCAAAGCCCTTTTTCTTTACTTTTTCATTTCGCAAACCATGCACCTAAAAATAGGAATTATTCACATTCAATCAGGGATTTTTCCCTTAGCCTCTTACGATTTTGCCGATGCCGTAGTAGCAGGCTTAGAAAAGGAAGGTTTTACGGTAGAAATCATTGTCCAAGACGCAGAAGGCGGCACAAACGCCAAATTAATCTCCGAAAAAGCCCTCAAATTGTTTAGAGCTGACAAAGTAGCCACCATTTTTACCTTAGCAGAAAACAATTCAATTGTAGAAGCATTAGAGGCTTTGGTCGTATGGATAAAAAAGCCTGTCTTTATCGCTTCTTTTGGCGCGAGATTAGGTACACCTCCTACGCCTTCAGGCTATCTCTATTTTGTAGAACTTGACGCTTGGAAGTCGGCTTGGGCGGCGGGACGAGAAATGAGTACGCAATATGCGCGGGTCGCACAGTTGAGTGCTTTATATGAAGCGGGTTATCAATTTGCTTATGCGTTTTTTAAAGGAGTTGCTGCAAAAGAGGGAAGCCTCTCCCCTGCTATTTATGTGATAAAAGAGCCAAAAGTAGCATCAGAAATTGAAAAAATGTTTACCCAAATAGCAGAAGGAAAGCCCGAAGCCTTTTATTTAACCATGAGTTTTAAAGAAAGTGCGGCGGTGCTAAGTGCTTATAGTCAAAGTGAATGGGCAAATACCCCCCTTTTTATTACGCCTTTTGCTTTGAATGAATACACGGATATTCAAAGCCTTGCCAATATTCCTAACCTGTATGAACTTTCTGCTATTAATGAAGAAAAAATGCAACGTGAGCCATTAGAGGGAATGGAAACGACTCACTTTAGTTTATTAGGCTACGAAGCAGGTAGAATTTTTGGCAGAAAACACCAACAAACTTCGCCCGAAGACATCACGATTGATAGCCCTCGTGGAGAAATCACTTTATTAAAAGATACCTTTCATGTTGTTGCAAATCAATACCTTTACAAAATCAGTGTAGAAAACGGAAATATCAAAAAAACATTGGTAAAAACCATCACGGATTTACCTGATTTGGCAGGTTTATTTGCAGGAGAAACACAAGTGCAGTTTAGTCAATGGGCAAATCCGTATTTGTTTGCGTAGCCGCAAGCCTTTTTGATTAAACCTAGCAAGGTGCAGGAAACACCTTGCTAGGTTTGCAGCCCGATAAAAAACTTTAGTTTTAAACCTGCGTAGGTTTTTCCTGAACCTACGCAGGTTTATTCAAGAAACCTAGAAATTTATTATTCACTATCCATTATTCACTACTCCATGCAATCTCATTACCTTCATTTACAAAATGTTCTTAATGCCGAAGAGTTAGAAATGCTACGTGGAATTATCGAAGAAACGCATTTCATTGACGGAAAACTTACGGCAAGTATGACGGCACAATCGGTAAAAAACAACCTACAAGCAGACATAAGCAATCAACATACTTTGCCAATTATGCAAAATATGGTAGCGAATGCCTTGAACCGTTGTGCTTTGTTTCATGAAGCGGCTGTACCTTTGCGCCTCTATCCCTTTATTTTTAGCAAATACGAAAACGGCATGACCTACGGTTGGCACGTGGATAGCCCAATTATGGGCAATCCTCCGCTTCGTACTGATATTGCGATGACCGTTTTTTTATCCGACCCTGACACCTATGAAGGGGGCGAATTATTGATAGAATCGAGTACGGGTAGGGTAACTTACAAACCGAATGCGGGAGATGCGGTAATGTATCCTTGTACTAGCCTGCATTGTGTTGCGCCTGTAACAAGTGGCGTAAGATTAGCCGCAGTTACGTGGATTCAAAGCGCAATCCGTAACCCCGAAGAGCGTGCCGCTTTATTTCAAGTAAAACAACTGCATAATACGATGTATGCCCAAGATCCGCTAGGGACAAATACCAATGAATTGCTACAAATTTATAGTAATTTAATGCGTATGTGGGCAGAGGTGTGAGAATATTTTTAGGGTTCGCAACTCTTTGAGAGTTGCGAACCCTAAAAATAGTAGCCGTTTCCCCTTTCCATGCAGCCGCATCTACACAACTAGCACAAAAACAACTGTTATAATACTTTGAAACGTGAGTTGTGTAGATTCTTCTGAATAAATAAAGAAGTGGTGCTTATTGCTACAAAGTTGTACTTAAATAATGACTGTTTGTGTTATTATTAAGCAGTTTAAAAATGATTATCTTATTCTAATATTATCAAAAAATGACAATCGGCGTTTTATCTAGCGGAAAAATTTCCATTCCCCTTATTCAGGCACTTATGCAGCACAGGTTATTAGCTTGGGTAGCTGTTACCGATGAAAAAAATGAGGGCGTAGAGGAGTTAATTGCTTACTTACAAAACCTGCGCGTACCTTTCTTTTTAATGAAAAAAGAAGAATTTGCTACTTTACTGCTTGAAAAAATGGCACAGACAAATGTATTTTCTTTGTTTGTTTTGGGATTTCCTTGGAAATTGCCTGTCGAAATATTAGATTTCCCTACTTTGGGTTGTTGGAATTTTCACTTTGGCGCGTTACCTGAATACAGAGGAAATGCCCCTGTTTTTTGGCAAATGAAACAACTGGAAAAATTTTCGGTTCTGACTGTGCATAAAATGGCAAAAGGCTTCGATGAAGGGGCAGTTGCGCACGTAGAGAAAACCCCTATTTTAGTGCATGACACCTTTGGGACAGTGGAGAAAAAGCTCTCTTTTTTGGCAGTAAATGCGATGTCTGTATTGGTAGAAAAGTTATTCAATGATACGCTTTCGCTTACCGAACAAAATCATAGCCTTGCCAAAGTGTATAAAAAGCCTGTGGCAATAGATGTTTGTATCAACTGGCAAATGCAAACTGCCCAAGAAATTCGCGCCCTTGTAACTGCTACCAACCCTTGGAACAAAGGAGCTTATACCCGATTTCAGCAACAGTATGTTCGTTTGTTAGAAGTGAATATTCTTGAGAATAAAAAGAAAATCCAAGCCAAAGCAGGCACTATTATTAAGGCCGATAACGAAGGGCTATGGGTAATGTGCAAAGATAACCTTATCTTAAAGGTAGATATCTTGTATTCAGACGATGGCTATTTTACAGGAACACAATTTGTAAAGTTTGGAATTACAAAGGGGGCGGTATTTGAGTAAGAGGTGAGTATCATTTCTCCTTTCCATGCAGCTGCATCTATACAATTAATATGAAAATAGTGGTTACTATACTTTGAAATGTTAGTTGT
>JBJXHA010000085.1:0-4797 GCA_046160275.1 Bacteroidia bacterium
ATGTATTATGCAGCCACTACGCCAAATGAAGGAAGAGAGTTACGCAAATATGATGGTACAACAACTACTTTAATTGAAATTCAAGCAGGCGCGGCGAGTTCCGACCCTGAATATTTAACGAATGTAAATGGCGTTTTGTATTTTGCGGCTACTACTACTGCCAATGGAAGAGAACTATACAAATATGATGGAACAAATTATACTTTAATTAATATTCATGCAGGCGCGGCGAGTTCCTCTCCCGAACATTTAACCAACGTAAATGGAACTTTGTATTTTGTGGCTCACACTGCTGCAAGTGGCACAGAACTATACAAATACGATGGCACAAATTATACTTTAATTGAGGTTGAATCGGGAGTAAATAGCTCAACTCCTCAAAACTTAACCAACGTAAACAGCACTTTGTATTTTACGGCTACTACATTAGCAAATGGAACAGAATTGTATAAATATGATGGCACTACGCTTACTTTGATTGAGGTAGAAATTGGAGGCGATAGTTCTGACCCTGCCTATTTAACAAATGTAAACGGTACTTTGTATTTTGTGGCTACCACTACGGCTGCAGGAGATGAATTATACAAATATGAAGGAATAGGCAGTACAGCTACCCTCATTGAGATTGAACCTGGTCCTGGCGGGTCTTTTCCAAATCACCTAACAGCAGTAAATGATACGCTATATTGTTCGGCTACTACCCTCAACAATGGTACGGAATTATACAAACAGAGTGGCAGTAACCTTGACTTAATTGACATTGAGGTAGGTACTGATAATTCCAATCCAACGGCATTAACCAATGTAAATGGAATTTTGTATTTTGCCGCTACGACTACTACAAATGGCAATGAGTTATATAAATATGATGGTGCAAACCGTACATTGTTAGAAGTAATAAGCGGAACAGAGGGAATAAATGAAGTAGGTAATTTAGTTAGTTTCAATGGGGCTGCTTATTTTAGTGCTAACACCCCTAGTACAGGTGCTGAATTGTTTAAAACAGATGGTACACCCGCAGGTACAAGCATGGTAAAAGACCTTTGGACAGGTATTTATGGTAGCTATCCTAGCAGTTTTACCACTTTTAATGGGAAATTCTATTTTTCAGCAGATTATAATCCAAGCGATAGTACTTATGGGATAGAACTTTGGACATTGGGAAGTTGTACGCCTAGTAATAGTATTATTACGAATGAAGGAGAGCATTTGGGATATAACAGTCAAGTCCAAATTAGCCCTGCGACTCAAAGTTGTCATTGCGATGTGCTTAATCAACTTGTTGCAAGTGTGAATGCCGTAGGCGCAACTCCCGTAACAGGCACCATTAACATGAAAGAATGGATAGATGCAACAACTACCGCTAGTCACGTAAAACGTCACTACGAACTCAACCCTAGCACAAATCCTACTACGGTAACAGGAAAAATCACTTTGTACTTTACCCAAGCAGAGTTTAATGAGTTTAATACACTAAGTACAGCAGATTTACCTGCCAATGATACAGATGCAGCAGGTAAGGCAAACTTGAGAATTAAAAAGTACAATGGAATAAGTAGCGATGGTACAGGCGCGCAAAATACCTATATGGGTTTGCCTGCTAGTATAGACCCTGCAGATAGTGACATTGTTTGGAACGCAACTGCTAGTCGTTGGGAAGTGAGCTTTGATGCCGTAGGTTTTGGTGGATTCTTTGCCGCTATTCCTGCTGCTAGTAACATTAATGTAAGTTTAGTAACTCCTCCTGCTTTCTATTGTGCAGGTTCTACGATAAATGTAAATTATACTTCTGCTGACCTTACTTTTAACACAGGAAATACCTTTACCTTGCAATTAAGTGATGCAAGCGGTAGTTTTGCCAGCCCTGTGGCATTAAAAACGGTAACGTCAACTGCAACAAACGGCAGTATTTCAGCTACAATTCCTTGGACACAAACCGCAGGTACAGGTTACAGAGTACGCGTTGTTTCAAGTAATGCTGCTTTTATGGGTACAAATAATGGTAGCAATGTTGAAATCAAAGTATCTACTGCAACTTCAAGTATTACGAGAAATGGCGGAATTTTGGCAAATCCAAGTGCTTCAGGGCAAACCAATCCATTGATTACAGGTTGCCAAGGAGCAAGTATCTTATTAACCGCAGTTACAAGTAATGCATCTTCTCATCAATGGTTTAAAAATGGAGTGCCAATTGGAAATGTAAACGACCCTACCCTTACCGTAAATACAGGTTGGGGCGATTATCAGTTAATTGCTTATGATGTGAATGGTTGTGGTGCTGCTGGCGACACGATAGGAATTAGCTTAAAAACAGCCCCCGTAGCCACTGGCGGTTTGGATAGAAATATTTGTCAAGGAACTACTACCACGATTGGTTCATTAGCTCAAGCACATACTACTTATACTTGGGCTCCCAATAATGGACATTTGAGTAGTATTTATGCGGCAAATCCAACCGTTTTGGCCACTTTGCCTAGTACGACAACCTACAATTTGCAAATTAGTAAAAGCTATACTGTGTTAGAGGTAAATGTTACTTGTACGAGTGCGATTGACCCTGTGCTTGTTACGCTAAAACCGCAACCTGCTGCACCTACCATTATGGCAAGTGCTACCAACGTTTGCCAAGGGAGTACAATTACTTTAACGGCATCAAATGTTGTGGGTTCATTGAGATGGTTGGTAGGTCATGTAGCAGGAGCTACGACAAACCCGTTGAATGTAACGAGTACAAGTGGTGTAACAAAGACTTATACCGCCCAAAATTTAGGTGCAAATGGCTGTTATTCAGTGGCTTCTAATAGTGTAAATGCAACCATTCAAAACGCGCCCGTTCCTACCATCACTTCTTCTGTTGGGACAGATGCAAGCAATATTATCAAAGTTTGTCCTGGTATTACAAATGCTACTTTAAGCGCAACTGTTACAGCAGGTACACCTACTTACACTTGGTTTAATCCACCAAACCTAACTTCTATAGGAGCTGGAAATACCTTGCATTTAATGAATATTGCCACGACCAATAAAAGCTACTATGTGAGAGCCACTTACGTTTATGGCGGCTTAACTTGTACTAAAAATTCTGTTACCAAAGCTATTCGCCAAGATGCAACTGCTACCAATTGCAGGGTGATGCAAAATGAGGAGGAAACCTTTGAAAACGCGCTTTCCGCTTACCCCAATCCTACCGAAAAGGTGTTAAATGCAAAAATACAAGTAACAGAAGCTGGAGAGGCGACTTTAACCTTAACCAATAGCTTGGGACAAAACATTTGGAGCGAAAAACGCAATTTGGAAGAAGGCGACACCGACATTCAGCTTTCTTTGGAAACACTTCCTGCAGGGATTTACATTCTTTCTTTTGATAAAGAAAATGTGCATCAAAGCGTGAAAGTAATCAAAGAGTAAGGCTTTAAGATGGAAAAAAAAGAAAAAACTGAACGGGAAAAGGCGTGATGCTTTTTCCCGTTTTTGTTATAGGGTAAACTTACCAAGGGCGGTGGCTTAAAATGAGTCTATTTCATAACATCAACTCAAAATTTCTCAAAGATTTAATAGTTTTTCAAACAATATCATTCGCATTAAATAGAAATATACTTGCAAGTATAAATGCCTAAATCATAAAAATATTCGCCAAAATACAGTAAAATCACCCAAAATCATCTTTTTTGAAAAAAATAAAAAATAAAAAATGGTAATCAATTAGTTGTAAACGTATAGTTAGAAATAACTATTGCAGCATAAAAAAAAGATTCGGATATTTGTGCCATCAAATAAAGGTACTTCTATAAGAGGTAGTGGCATAAATGTAATGCTGTACGGGCTGTTTTAGCTGCCCGATAACTTGCAAAAACTTCGTTTTTGCGGCAGCTAAAGCAGCCGCTACAGGTTTTAGTTAGCATTACATTTGAAGGACTACCCGGATTTTTATACTTATTTCATTACATTTAATTTTATGAAAAAAATTCTTCTTTTCTTGCTCTCTATTCATTTATTGGTAAATGCCTTTTCACAAAATGTAGGTATTAATACCAATACTCCTGCTGCTTCCGCAGCACTTGACGTAGTTTCTACCACACAAGGCGTACTTGTACCCCGTATGACGGCTGCACAAAGAGGCATTATCGCAAGCCCTGCCACAGGTTTATTAGTCTATCAGACAGATGCCCCTGCAGGGTTTTATTTTTATAACGGTACAGCCTGGACTTCGCTAAATGGAGGTTCTGCGCTGCCAAGTCAAAGCGGAAATAGCGGAAAATACCTTACAACGGATGGTACATCTGCCTCTTGGGCTACCGTATCTGGTGGGGGAGGGGGAGGAGCCTCTCTACAACTGATGGTAAATGCTACAGATGCAGTAAATTATCCTGGAGCTGCCATTACTTTAGTCGATTATGGTACGCCTGTTACGAATGTGGCTTCTCAGTTCAATGCTAGTAATGAAACCTTTACGGTTGCAACAACTGGCTTATATCACATCAGTGCTTGCCTTACTTGGAATACTACATCAGGTGGGTTTGTTGGTATTTATGTAAATAATACATTGAAACTTATGGAAGCGCAAACGAGTTCGACTCAGATAGCTCCATTTAACCGAGCTTCGGCAACGGCAGCAGGTGTGCTGTCCTTAACAGCAGGAGATGCGGTGAAGATACAATTTGGTGCCAACGTTAATGCTACAACTTCAATTGCTAATCTTTCACAATACACGATTGTGAAACTGAACTAATTACTTACATTTTTATAGCTATGGAACAAGCCTTCTTCTGCTTATGATGAAGAATGTAAAGGTCTTAT
>JBJXHA010000086.1:0-9657 GCA_046160275.1 Bacteroidia bacterium
GCAATTTTCATTATCGCAATATTGTTGAGACTTAAATAACTCAAATTCTTCTTTTTGCATAAAACAACGATTTGTATTCTGACTGCAAAAATACATAAAATAATCGCTTAGCTTCAAAAAATGAGAAATTTGATTAATAGCTTTTACCCCTAAGCCATTACACCTGCCTATTTTAGGGTAAAAGATAGGCTTCCAAAGCCAAAAATAAACTTTTCCTACCCAATAACCGTTTATTGATAACTGTTTACTGATAACTGATTACTGATGAAAGAATATGTTTCTCGCCCCCTCAAAAAAAGCTATGATTTGGGGAAATACGCGCCTTTGTATCGAAGTGCTATCATTAGTTTGATAAAAAATGCAAGAGCTGGCGATCGTGATTTACAGCCCACTGTCCTAGATTTTGGGGCGGTTCGCTTTGGCATTGCGCGGCATTTTGGCTTTTGCAAAGGCGTAGAAAATGCTATTGAAATGGCTTATGAGGCATTGCTTCGTAACCAAAATAAGCGTGTATTTATGGTGAGTGAATTGATTCATAATCCTTATGTGAATGAGGATTTGTTGGCGAGAGGTTTGCGTTTTATCAAAACCTCTAAAGGTAAACAACTGATTGATTGGGACGAAATTCAACCTGATGACGTGGTTGTGATTCCTGCTTTTGGCGCGACTGTGCAGGATAAGCAAATTTTAACGGCAAAAGGCATTGAGGTGAAGCAATGGGACGCGATGTGCCGCTTTGTGGAGCATGTATGGTTTCGCTCGGAGGAATTGGGTAAGAAAGGTTATTCCATTATCATTCACGGTAAATTTAATCATGAGGAAACCCAAGCTACTTTTTCCTATAGTCAACAATTTGCGCCTACCGTTGTGGTAAAAGACATGGCGGAGGCAAAACTATTGGGTGAGTTTATTTTAGGAGAGGGGGCTAAAACTGCTTTTTATGACACTTTTGGGAAGGTTTGTTCGCAAGGGTTTGATTTTGACAAAGCTTTGGAAAAAGTGGCAGTTGTCAACCAAACTACGATGTTAGCAAGTGAAACAGCAGAAATTGCCAATTATTTTAGAGAAATAATGATTCAAAAATATGGCAATGAAAATCCTGAAAATCATGTAGCAAATACCAAAGATACCCTATGTTACGCCACTAAAAACAATCAAACTGCCACTATCGAATTATTGCGAGAAGAGGCAGATTTAGCCATTGTCATTGGGGGTAGAAATAGCTCGAACACTACGCATTTAGTAGAACTTTGTCAAGAAAAGTTGCCTACTTATTTTATTCAGTCAGAACAAGATATTTTGTCTGCAACGGAATTACTTCATTACGATTTTGAGCAAAAAACAGAGCATCTTATTACGCATTATCTGCCAACAAAGGCAACACCTAATATTTTACTTACAAGTGGAGCGTCTTGCCCCGATACTTTAGTGGAAAAAGTGTTGACCAAATTGCTTTCCTTTTTTGATGGGACAAGGACGATTGAAGAGGTGGTAAAAGATTTTAGTGGGGAATAGCCTGTTTTTTTCGCAAAATCGTAAAACTTTCCCAAACCAATAAAGCAAAAGCGATAAACAAAAACCATTGAAAATGGTCGTCAAAATCGGTAAAAGTATGGTCTTCGAACTCTCTTTTTTCCATATTTGACAACTGATTGAGCAAGGTTTTGGCTTGGTCGGCATCATTTGTGAGATGAAATGAGCGTCCATTGCCTGCATCAGCCAATTCTGCAATCATTTGCTCATTGAGTTTTGAAAGAATGGCTTTGCCTTGCAAATCTTCCTTCACACCCACTTTTTGCCCATCTTCATAACGCGGAATTTCTGCGCCCTCTTGCGAGCCAACCCCTACAGTTAAGACTTTTACCCCTTCATCTGCCAATTCTTTTGCCATTTGTATCGCGTCTTCGTCATGTGTTTCGCCATCAGAAATCACAATCACCGCCTTAAATTTTTTGTCTTTACTATTAAATGCCTCATGGCACATATTCAAAGCCTCGCCAATTGCGGTGCCTTGGGTCGGAGCTAAATCGGTGGTAGTAATTTTAAGCATACTTTTTACCGCGCCATAATCCGTAGTCAAAGGCGTTTGCAAATAGGCGTGTCCTGCAAAAATAATTAAACCTACTCTATCCCCACTCATTCTGTCTAACAGTCTGCTAATGAGCTGTTTCGCTCGCTCTATACGGTTGGGTTTTACATCTTCTGCCATCATGCTTTGCGAAATATCCAAGGCAATAATGACATCTACGCCACGGCGTTTTACTTTTTCAAATTTGGTCCCTAATTGTGGATTGGCAAGGGAAATGACCAAAAAAAACCAAGCCATCATAAACAAAACAGCCTTACGTTTGAGCAGTTTTTCCGAGAAAAAAGGCATTAATTGTTGCACGAGACTTTTGTCGCCAATGCGTGCAATTGCCGCTTGCCGCCATCGTAAATAACCCACAAAAGTTGCTATAATCGGCAACAACATGAGCAGATAAAGTAAATAATGAGTATGTTGAAACTGAAACATGCGCTAATTTTTAGTTGGTAGGTGATAAGTGATAGTTGAAATAATAGTTTGATTATGAATGTTTTAACGATTACTTGTATTCCTAACAAATTACCACCAAGCACTTAGGCAAAAGTAAGGCTTTTTGGGGAAGAAAAAAAGAGAAAATTAGCTTTGATTGGTTGTTGAAAAATGAAAAGGAATGATGCAAAAAGTTGGCTCACTTTTAAAAAGTAAGCCAACTTTTTGCATAGAACAGCATAAGAAGATAAACGATAAAAAGGTTTTTTGTAAATTACGCTATTGGCTTACACTTCTACTATAAACAGGATAAAGCTTTGTAAGCCTTTCGTAAAATTTCTCATTTTTTAGGGTGGGAATTAATTCCTACCCTAAAAAATGAGAAATTTTATCTCACAATGTATAACTATAAAAACAAGAAAATTACATTTTAATATTCGGGCAAAACTTATCCCAATGTGCGGAAGCTAATTTTTTAAAAGCTGCATTATTATTGAGTTCTGCACCAATCGTTTTTTCGCCACCCGTTTTTTCTTTGCCTAAATACATGGTTTCAGTACCACGAATCGCATATTTATCTCCATTTTCGGTCATCATTAATTTTACTTCTAAAGGGCTAACATCACCATAGCAACCCAAACGATAGAGAAACATTACTTCCCCTTTTCCGTCATTGTCTATATCGGTAATAGAAAGCGAGCCTTCAATCGGCGACAAATCAAAATCTAATTGGCAATCATCAATAAAGTCGTTAAATTCGCGCATCAATTTCAAATTATCGGGCTGCCCTGCGTAATGAACAGCATGTAAACGAATGGTTTTCCCTCCTTCTTTGCCCTCTGTCGGCTCTGTAATTCCAACCACGAAATAATTGTCACCATTTTTATCGTTCCATGAACGCGCCATATTGACAACCCCTTTTACTTTTATTTGCGAAGGCAAATCGTCCCCACTCGTTTTAAAACTATTTAATTGCGTTTGCGCCATTAGGTTAGAAAACGCCAAACCCAAGAAAAGGGGAAAAAAGAAAAACATTTTTTTCATTTCAGTCATCATTTAAATAAAGAGTGAATAATTTATCTTTGATTGATGCACAAAATAAATGATTTAGGTACAACAAACTAGATGAGAGTTAGTAAACTCCCTTTTTGAGTTAGAGAAATACAACTTGTGCAATAAAATGCACTTATTTCTTATTTATTTTTTTTGAACAAAGAATCTATAAATTCTTGAGGGTCAAATACTTGTAAGTCGTTGACTCCTTCACCTACGCCCAAATATTTCACAGGAATCTGAAACATATCCGAAATACCGACAACTACACCCCCTTTTGCTGTTCCATCAAGTTTGGTGAGCGCGAGCGAAGTAACTTGGGTAGCTTTGGTAAATTCGGTTGCTTGAACGATGGCATTTTGCCCTGTGGAGGCATCAAGAACCAAGAGAACTTCATGCGGAGCATGAGGTAAATTTTTTGACATCGCATTTTTAATGCGCGTAAGTTCGTTCATCAAATTGATTTTGGTATGCAAACGACCCGCCGTATCAATAATCACAATATCCACGCCTTTGTGCATTCCTTCTTTTACCGCTTCAAACGCCACTGCCGCAGGGTCGGCGTTCATTCCTTTTTCCACAATCGGCACGCCAACTCTTTCCGACCAAAGACGCAACTGCTCTACGGCTGCCGCACGAAAAGTATCCGCAGCCCCTAACATCACAGAATAACCTTTTTGTTTAAGCTGATGCGCAAGTTTACCAATCGTTGTCGTTTTCCCAACCCCATTTACTCCCACTACCATCAATACATACGGCATTTTTTGCCCTTCATGATACACTTTTGGCACATCATAGTCCACTTTGTCTGAAGAACTATGACGTAACATTAAAGAACTCATTTCTTCTCGCAACATCGTTTCTAATTGCCCTTGCGTTGCATATTTATCTTTAGCCACACGCTCCTGAATTTTCTCAATAATTTTCAAAGTCGTTTTAATTCCCACATCTGCGGCAATCAATATTTCTTCCAAATTATCTAAAAAATCGTCATCTATTGTGGTTTTACCCGCAAAAGCCTTAGTCAAACGCGAAAAAAAGCCATCTTTCGTTTTTTCTAACCCTTGGTCAAGCTTTTCCTTATTTTCCTTATTTCCGAAGAATCCAAAAAATGCCATATAATATTTTTAAATCTATGATACTAGTTTTATGATGGTTTATTAGCATAGTTTATGATTGTAAACCTATGCTACCAAATCTAAATATTTTTGCTTTGCCTGTTGATATTCCATAAAGCAATTCGCTGCTAAAAATGTTTGCATTAAAAAAAGTAGTTCTCTAGAAACCCTGTCATTTTCTCTATAAGGAGAACTTTTAGGTTTATTACGAATTGTTTCATTTTGTATAAACAACCATTCCTTCTCTGTATCCATATTCATTTCTAAATTATGCAAATATTTTCGTCTTTATCTATATGCCCGCAAGATAGCAAACCTAAACTATTTCCTGCAATTTTATCTAGTATATTTTCTAGGGAAAAATCATCGCCTTTCCATAACTTTAACATTCCTAGAGCTAATAGAGCTTGCGCAGAAATGAAAAAAAGTTTGTGTTTTTTGAGCGTTTCGTAGAAAATACTGGCTTGGTTGCCTTCCTTACTGGTGCATAAGGCATGATTGGGAGGCAATAAATCTGTTTCCCTACCGCCTATTAATAAAAATTTATAGGATTGTCTTTGAATTTGCATACTTTCTAAGGTTTGTGTAATCTCTGATTCATAAGCCAACATTTGCGAAAGATACCTACCTTCTTGCATCATTTTTTTGAAACTTATTTTTGCTTCTGCTATGAGAAGGTGTGTATCTGACAATAAACAAATATCTAAACGACCACCTCTATCTCTTGTTGAAATATTCATTTTTATTTCTAACCCTAATCGAACATTTTGCGATTTAGATAAAAACTTTAATACATTTGCGCCCCAAATAGAAATATTTTTCGTTTCGTCTATTTCTGTAAAAGCTTGAAAACTTTTGTATTTTACCTTTAAATGAGAAAAATCAATGCTTGGCAAAGAAAGTAAATTACCCTTGAAATAGGCGTTTCCTTCTTTTTCATTAAGTTGATTCTTATAATCTAGGCGAAAATTAGAACATACAGCAAAAAGTTCATACCCATCTCTAATTTCTATATAATGTTTTGGGCAAGCGAATACGCAAAACATACATTGAATGCAATGACTTTGTTTGATAATAATATGGGTTTGTTTGAACTCAATACATTCAATGTTGTGGGCAATCATTAACTCTTGGGTCGTGCCTTTTTTACGATTATCTAATAAAAAATCTTTCAAGTAAGCCCATTGATATGTTTTGACCACAATGCAAGGTGGTAATTTAACAAATTCAAAAAGACAAGTTCCTACTTTATTCATAGTCGTTAAAAGTTGTTAAATAATGAATAATTTCTTTGGGTGCATTTTTACATAGCACAAGTGGATTCGCACTTACCAAGGGTTTTAATAAACGATTTTTTTCTACCTTATAAGGAATACCACAAACAAAAGCAAAATTAAGCTCTATTTGCATGGTGTTTTCAAAGGTTTCATTATTTATTAAAAAATATTTAGGTGCTTGTTTCAAGAAATGAATTATCTTTGAAAAGTTAATTTTTTTCTTGTTTAAATAAGCCTGATTTAATAAATATACAATCGCTAATCGCCTATTTTTTAAAATATCTTCAAACTTTAAAGTAATTTCTCTTGAATCTTCTTGCCCATTCTCACGTAAAGCACCTGCATTTTTAGTAAAATTATCATAATCTAATGGATTTTTCACTTCATATTTTTTTGTAAAAATATGAGAAGGGAATGAAAGCGTTTTATAAAATTTTATGTTTCTGTTTTTGGATAAAATGTATTCAAGGGTTTGAATATGCGCAAGTTGAGTGTCTGAAATCTTGTCATAAAAAGGCTTCGGAACGATAAAACCACAAGCAGTAAGCCAAGCCAAAATAGTAGATTTGCTTCGTACATTAGAGTCAGGTTGTGAGCCACTAGAAAGTGTAATATTTTGATTATCAATAGTTATAACCTCATTCGTATTAGGATAGCCAACAGAAATTTCATCAGTAGAAAATTCATCCTCGTTTAGTTGATAAATTTGAGCCAATACACCTACACTTAATCCATACCCTAAGATGGCTTTTTCTAAAATTGTGTGCATTTTTGTGCTTGAAAATGGCGTTTTCGCAAAATTTATTCCTGCTTTTGTAAGGCTTAGTTCTCGATTTTCCCTATTTAAAAAACCTAATGCCTCTAATGAATTTACCGTATTGCTAACTTCTTTCTTTTTTGTACTATCTAACAAAACACCATTTGTTAAATTACAACCTGCATCACTTAAAGGATTTTCTAAATAAGGGCAATATTTCATGCCTAAACTTTTGTCATCTATCAATAAATCGCAAGTGTGATGTACATTTTTGTTAGCGTTATCATACTGTAAATCACCCATATAGAATGTATCTGACAGTTTAAATTTACTGACAGCGAATAGCATAAGATTATGTAAACATTTTAACCTAGCGGGAGGTGTTCTATTGATGAGATAAGACATATTCCTTTATCGTGTCAAAAAATGAGTCATCTTGAATATTGAGAAACAGAAAGGGATGAGTTAGTAAGGTTCGTAATTCGGTTAACGTAGTTTCAGAAGGTAATTCTTCCAAAAAAATGCCCCCCACAATAATAATATCTTGGTAAATGTCCTGCTTTTTCATAAAATCTATTAACTCCTCAAAAGTGAGTGCTTTTTTATCGACATTTTTAGCATCTGAGATTTCGCCTAATAACAAAACGGGAAATTGGTAAAGTACAATTTCAATACGTTTATTTCTGAAACCGTAGTTGATTTTGCCCTCATAAACTACCTCAAACTCTGTTAAATTTTCAGACAAGATGGACAGCAAACTCCACAATTTTTCTTGTTTCGTTTTGGGAATACCAGCAACTAAAAACTTTTGCGTAACACCATTAAATTCCTCTGTAATTAATGAGTCAATGTCACTCTTCGTTTTCAAATGAATAATTTTGGGCATTCGTGAAAATATTATTTAATTTATTGCTTATCAAGGGAATGTATGTATCATTTATTTCATAACCGATTGCTTTTCTGCCCAAATCAAGTGCAACTTTTGCCGTAGTTCCTGTACCTAGAAAGGGGTCTAAAACAGTGTCCCCATGAAAACTATAAAGTTTAATGAGACGCTTAGGTAGTTCTTCTGGAAAAGGCGCAGGATGCCCTTCTAAACTTGCTTTTGCGGGTTGCATTTCCCAAATAGAATTAATTGCCCAATTAGCCCATTCTTCTTGAGTAATTTTCGATAATTCTTTTATTTCCTTACTTACAGGAGTTCGTTTTCCCTTTTTGGAAAAAACAACAATCCATTCAAAAGGAAAAGTTGAAAAAATATTAGGAGGATAAGGATAAGAACCAAAAGAGCTAAATCTTGCTATTTTTCTTTTATCCCAAATATAGGTTGCAAATAAATACATTTCATTGGTCGTTTCCATGAAATTTTCAATATCTGTAATAACGAGTTTGGTTTCTCTGCGCTCAAATTTCGCACTTTTACCTGAAAGCAAGAAAGGCATGATGTTAATACATATCTTCCCATCAGGAGCTAATACCCTCACACATTCTTTCCATACTTTATTCAAATCATCAATGTACTCTTTATAAGAGTTACTACCAAAACCAATTTGCTCTGCATGGTCTTCGTAGTTTTTCAATTTCCAGTAAGGGGGGCTAGTAATGATTAAATTTACAGTGTTATCCTTTATTTCGGACATATCACTCGCATCTTTTTGATATACTTGTGCCTCGCCAATTTTCAATACATTTGTCATTTTTCCCAAATAATAATTTGTTCTTTCCTTTCTGTCTTATTAATTGCATCGAACACTTTGGAACTCGTTTTTTCATATTTCCGTTCTACAATTTCTGCCTTTGAGAAGGGGCTAATTGCATTGAAAAATTCCGCACCATTTATAACTTTGTTGTGAATTTTTTTATCTCCTACCACAAAAATAATTTTTGCCCCTACTTTACACACATGATACAAAGATTTTAACACTGTTTCCATATCTTGCTGATAAGCCTTAAAATTTTGAATTAATGTTTCCTTAATTTGCAGCCTATCATAGCCTAAAATATTGTAAATGATTTTGTTATAATAAGAAGTATAATCTAAACAATCAAAATAAGGGGGACTTGTAAACACAAAATCAAAGGTATTTTCTTCAAATAAAGTGTCTAATTTTCGCGCATCATGATGATAAATTTTACCTTGCCTATTTTCTAAGGGATAATGATGTTTTTGTACTTTTTGTAAAAATTTTTCATAAAAAGGAATATAATCTTTTTCAGGCTTATCTTTGCCCACACTTGTAGAAGTCCAAAGATAGCCATTGCACCCCCTTGCAGCCAAGCAAATTGCCCCATAAAAACAACTTTTTACGTAATCGTTCATTTCTGCTAAAAAGGAAGTCACTCGCATAATTTCTTCTGCTGTTTTTTCGTGAAAATGTCGTTTTGCCTCATCAGGCATTGCTTGAACATTCGGCAAGCGCTTTGCTTCTTCAACTTTATCCATTAACTGAAACATCATCACATTTACATCTAAAGGAATGTTCATTTTACCTGAAGCAATCGTAACCGCAAGCGGGTTCATGTCTGTACCTGTTGCCATCAAGCCTGCTTTTTGCCCTTCGTACACAATTGTTCCTGTACCACAAAAAGGGTCTAGCAGCGTGGCATTTTTAGGTAACTGCTTGATAATCATTGCTGCATCTATCGCCGAAATTTTGCCGCGATAAGGATACATCCCATGTATTGAATTAGGATTATTGACACTGCTTAACGTATGCACTTCTATTCTTGTAGCCATATTGCTTATTTTTTTTGCAAAGATACAACTTTTTGCTGTTTTTTTGAATAGGTGCAAAAATAGGAATAACTTTTAAAACTAACAAGCCTATTACAACAAAAAAAGGATAGGGGCTATCCTATCCTGTTTTGAAGAGCAGAAGACGAGACTCGAACCCGCGACCCTCACCTTGGCAAGGTGATGCTCTACCAACTGAGCTA
>JBJXHA010000087.1:0-4936 GCA_046160275.1 Bacteroidia bacterium
CTTAAGTCCCACCCTAAAAAATAAGAAATTTTACCCCGTCTAAAATCTTCGTTTTCATGCCCTTAAAATGTAAGCACACACCTAATATTATTCATTAACACGATTCATTTCCATGAAACTCAAACTCCAAACTCCCGATGTATTAAGATTATACGGCTCTTCATTCTTGCAAGTTCCTCATAAAGAAGGGCTTCCAATCGTTGAATTGCCAACACTTGTAGCGAAGGAGTTACGAAAAACAGAAACCGAAAAAACCGAAAATCGTGTAGAAGTTTCCCGCTTGCCTATTTCGCCTAAAACAGAAACACCTCCCGCTGTTGAGGAAAATTTACCAAAAGTAGAAACACCTTCTTTGATTGTAGCGGAAACCCCGCCTGTAACAGTAGAAAAAACAGAACCAAAAATTGAAACTACGCCTGAAATAAAACCGTTTCCTGTTTCTATTTATGAAACAGGAAACGGTATCTCTTGGAAATTGGGGAAAAAGAAAAATGCCAAAATCGTATTTATCATGGATGAGGCTACTTTCGGCAATTCCATGATGTTAACGGCTTTGCGAACGATGGTCATAGAGGAGGTAAAAATCCCTGCAGAATTTGTGGTGTTTGGTACATATCCTAATGATACTACTCATTGGGAGCTACGCGATATGCCTGTTACAACAGGGCTATTATTTACAGAACCCATTCAAAATCAACCAAATCCTTATCTTTTTCAAGACAAAAAAGTTTTTGCAATGGGTGATTTGAAAAATGTCATCTTAGACACCAAACGCCAAGAAAAGCTAAAGAATTGGTTGAAAAAATATTTTTTAAGCGAGAAATAATCGTGATTTATCTTTTCGGTAGTCCTACAAATTCTAACTAGAATTACATTTACGTCCTCTTCTAGTTTCTTTTTATTATTTTTAACATCTCGAAAGTTTTAAACTTTCGAGATGTTAAAAGATGTTAAAAACATCATACAAACATCCCCTGCAACAGCCCTTTCTTCCACGCTTCCAGCTTTTCGATTTGCGCCCCCTATTCCTTATTCACTTTTCCCTATTCACTACCTAATATTCCCCCTTATACAAAGAAACTAACTGTTCTTTCCATGAAAGTTGAGGGTGAATCGGTAGGCGTTGACGCAAGGCAGGAATAAGCCTATCTTCTTCATTTAGAAACTCATGCGTCAATAATTGGCTATATCCTGCGGACTGTGCAGCTTTGAGGAGCGCGGGGCTATGCGCACCAAAAGGAAACGCAAAGATATTAATTTCTTTCCCAATAATTCCCTCAATCCAAGCTTTTGATTGCTTTAATTCCTCCAAGGCTTTTTGGGGCGCAAGTACAGACAAATCATTGTAATGATAGCCCATAGAACCAATCGTTACCCAAGGCGATGCCGCAAGGGTACGAATTTCTTCATTGTCCATCAGTTGATGATAATCGGCAGGATAATACAAAGGTTGAAACTCTAAATTTCGTTTAAACGCATTGATAATTAAGACTTTGTATTTAAAGTCACTTGTTAACATGGTTTCCTCCAAATTTGCGCGTGATTGCTGAGAAATAAAAGCATTGTCTTTTTTCTTGAAAACTTCGCCGCCAATCGTAATACTTTTATGCACCCATCTTTTGGCAAGGTACATAAAATCTGTCCACAAGTACAAATATTCGGAAGCGGGCAATGCCGTAAGGAAAAAAGTAGCAGGAATTTCGTATTTTTCTAACAAAGGTAATACATATTTCAACTGATTCAGATAACCACAATCAAAGGTAAGCGAAACAGTCAAGCGATTTTCATCAAACATTCCCTTGTAATAATCTTGCAATGATACGATTGCAAAATTTTCTTTAAAAAAAGAAAGTTGTGTTTCCAACGTTTCAACCGACACAAAACTAGGATAATAAGGCACCTCTTTGCCCTCTTGCTCGTACATTTCTTGATATACGCCAGTGTAGGCAATAATTCGCCCACCCGAACGGTTTTGAAGCATTCTGCCCCCCAAACCTAAATTTAATAACAACTTTTGGCTGCTCCACCCCGAAGCAGTACTGAAACGTAATAAAGGAGAAAACTTTTTTACCGTCATTGTTCTTCTATTTTTCAGGCGCATAAATAGGGGTTTTTTAGAAACTTTGCAAGTTTACCACAAAAAGCAATTATACTTTTGCTTGGATTTTTTTGTAATATATTGAATGTTAATCGTTTAGATTGCATAAAAACATAAAAAAATCTTTTTATTAAAACGCGATTTTGCATAAGAAGCCTAGCCCTAACACATTTTCTCATTCAAACACATCATATTCTCTATTAGGTTTAACAAATTGTTACCTATTTGTCATTTTTGATAATAAATGATTAATCATAACTTTTATCTGCAAAATAGTTCGTACTTTTGCACTAAAATCGTTATTTTGTCAATTAGCGTTAATCGTATAGTGATACATTAACTGCTCATCAGTTTTTAATTCATAAAACATGAAGTTTCTACTACGTTTTTCTTTGCTCTTGGGGGGTGTTTATTTTTGTCATTTTTCAGGTTTTGCACAGCCCAATTTCCTTGCTACAGGCTTAAGTAGTTCTTGGCAATATCACGCGCTTACAGATTTGGGGAATGTGAGGCAGGTAACTGTTTCTGCGGGTTGTGTGGGAGGAAGCTGCAATGAGTGGGCTTTTTTGGTAAATAATAACTTTGGTACTTGTGGCGCACCAAGTTGCGCTGTTTGGCGACCTTATAATACAGGAAGTACTGCTGTTCCTTTTAATTCAGTGATTGTGCCAAATAGTGGAAGTAATTATGGTGCGCTTTACAATAACGGCTCATCGGGAGGAAACCAAGGGAATCCAGGTTATTTTAATGCTCCTACAGTGGGCAGGCACTACACTTTTAATATTACTGAAAATGCTACTTCCGATAATACCTTTGAAATTTTAGAAACTACCTATTTTCCTGCAAATTTAGCGGGAACAAATACGACTACAACAGGCGGAAACATTTCCATTACAGGCTTGCCTACTTTAAGTAGCGGCGAAAATCTCTTTTTGCGTTATTCCACTAGTCCAACGATGGCAACTTCTACCTTGTTAGAACTTACTCCTTCTGGGGGAAGTGCTTCGGTCAATCTTCCGATGAATTGCGCGGCTACTACCGTTTATTATTACTTTTATACTTCTAGCAAAACAAGCGGTTCTATTTTAGCAGATGTGGGTACGCATGGCGAGATAGCACACGAACTTTCTGCTTTGCGCGTATTGATGCCGACTTTGGGAAATTATTATTCCTTTACTTTTGGAGGTCCCGTTGTGGTTACTTCCTCAGCAGGAACAAACACTACCGCAACTGCCTACACAGATTTAGGGGCAGCCGCAACCGCAATCAACGGCACAATACATGAGGGCGTAATTACCATAGATATAAATGGAACACACCCAACCATAACGAGTACAATTACCTTTACAAATGATGTAAATAATACTTCAATCCTAATTCGCCCTAGTTGTGGCGCAACTCGTACCCTTAGCGGGAATATATCAGGACAGTTTATTTACCTCAATGGAGCAGATAATGTGACCATTGACGGATTAAATACGGGCGGAAATGCGTTGGTGATTGAGAATACGAATAACTCAAATACAGCTAATACTTCTACCATTCAACTCAATAACGATGCGATAGGTTGTATCATTCAAAATTGTGAAATTCGTGGTTCCTCATTAGTTGCTACGGCGCAAGGTGTCATTAGTGTATTAGCTTCTGCGGGAACAATAGGCTGCGATAATACTACGATTCAAAATAATAAAATTACGAGGGCAGGTGCAAATTATCCTACGAATGGGATTGTATTGGCGGGAGCAACGACTGCAACTTTAAACGACATTGCTATTCTAAATAACGAAATTTACGACTTTTTTAATGCAGGTGCCGATTGTGCAGGGGTTCGTGCCAATGGAAATACCGTAGGAGTAACAGTTTCTGGTAATCATTTTTACCAAACCCAACCGCTAACTTTTGCAGCTTCGGGTAGTATTATCTTTGCACCTATTCATTTTTCAAGTACTGCAAATACTGATAATATCATTATTACAAATAATTTTATTGGTGGCAGTACTATTAATTGTGGAGGAACGGCTTTGACAATTAATAATAGCTCTAATGTAGTTCGCGCTATAAAGGTAAGTACTAGCATTGCTCCAAGCATAGGTGCAAGTATTCAAGGAAATGTCATTCGCAATATGACAATAACTTCTCTTTCGTCTTCTAATGCGCACGCTGCTATTTCTTTAGTAACAGGCAAATTTAAGATAGGGAATATCACAGGAAATACAATTGGCAGTACAAATGCCGCAACGGGTATTAACTTTACCACCAATTCCATCAACGCCGGCGTTTTCTTTGCTGGGATTTCTTGTGGGTCTGGAACGGTAGATACGGCTATTATTAAAAATAACACCATTAACAATTTCACCGTTTCGGGGACTACAACCTCACAGCTTAAATTAAGAGGGATTAATGCCACAGGAACAGGTTATTATCAAATTAGTAATAATACGATAAAAAACCTTAGTAATTCGATTGCGGTATCAACTTCTGCGGTATCGGGAATTACATTTGCAGGAACAACAATAGGAACGAATACGATTTCTCAAAATCAAATTACAGACCTTAGTACAAGTGCGGGGGCGGTAGTTGTGGGGATTGAAACAGGAACGGGGGCAAATCCGACTTTGACTATCCATGAAAATACGGTAAAACGTTTAGTGAATACGAGTACTTCTACTGTAACAGGCATTGCTTTTTCTTTTGCTAATACAACCTCTACGCAGAGTATCACCAATAACACGGTGGACAGCCTTGTAAACCTAGCGGGTACTGCTACTACAGGTATTTCTTTTGGTGGCGCAGGGCAAAGCAATGTTTTTACTAATAACATTGCCAAACGCCTTCTTG
>JBJXHA010000088.1:0-11658 GCA_046160275.1 Bacteroidia bacterium
CAATCCTGCTTCTAAACGATTACATTTTTCTTTTGAAAACCAATTGACAGCTCCTTTTTTTGGCGATAGTTTGCGTATCAAAATAATTTTTCATAACATTATCAATAACAGTATTCGTTATCAAGATACAGAAAAAGAAAATTCCTATCTTGACGTGAAAGTTAAAGTGATTGATAATCAGTGCTGTATTATTTTCCAAGACAATGGCATCGGCATTAGCGAACAAAGCAAACCCCGAATTTTTGAGATGTTTTATCGCGGAACAGAAAAAGCAGACGGCTCAGGCTTCGGCTTATACATGGTAAAACAAGCCATCGAAAAATTAGGCGGCACCATTGAGTGTGAATCACAAGAACACGAAGGAACGACATTTGTGGTAAAATTGCCGATAGTGCTTGCAGGCGAGGAGATGCGTTTAGAGGAGGTGGAAGCTCCGCGTAAGGGGTAAAATTGCGCTAGGATGAACAGTGAGTATTTCTGCTAAAACATTGGTTTCTTTTTCTGACCCACTTACTTTAACCATTTTTTCAGTTTCTCTTTAGCCTCTTCCGTAGTATAACTTTTACCATTCTTTATATCTTCCTGCCCTTGATGAATTTTTTGAATTAAAATCAATTTTTCCATCAATTCATCAATTGTAAACTGTGCAGGCATATTTTGCAAGGTCATCAACACTTCCGTTTTGTCTATCATGTTCTTTATATTGTAGGATAAATGTATTTACAAAAGTAGCATTTTTTTAGGAAAAAGGAAAAAGAAATAACAAGATTTGAGATAAACCCTACGCTGAAAATGGTCGCTGAACCTTCGTAGGTGTTTTTTGCATTTCTAAAAAAACGGGAAAAAACTGTTGTTTCGGGTTTCTTAGTTTGTGTGGATGCCTGTCGCGTAATCCGAAATAACAAATAAGGTCTATAAAACGCTATTAATATTAAAAGCCCAACGTGCTAAACGAAGCCCTATGTTATTAGCGTGGTAAATGGGAGGATGATATTGTTTAGTAAAACAACTCTTTGCGTCTGAATCCCATGCCCCTCCCAAACAAGCGCGGTGTCCACCTTCTTCTCTGCCGTCCTCACACCATTCCCATACATTTCCTCTTATATCACACAAATCTCCTTGTATCCGACTGCCTCTGCCTAATACTGCGTATGTATTTCCTCCTATTGGATAAATATCACAATTAATTGTTTTTTTTTGCCCCACAGGGTGGGTTTGGGCATTTGAATTCTCACGATACCAAGCAAATTCATGTATATTCTCTTCATTAATTTCTTCTGGATATTTTCCACTAAAATTTTTAAATCGCTTTGGATTAACCGCTTCTTCCCATTCGAGGCACGTTGGTAAACGATAAATATTCCCTGTCAAGATGTTTAGCCTTCTAATAAAAGCCTTAACATCATACCATGAAATATTTTCTACTGGCAAGTTATCACCCCTAAAATGAGAGGGATTGTTACCCATTACAACTTTCCATTCAGCTTGAGTTACAGGGTATTTATTAATTTGTATTTCTGAAGTAACATCATGAAATTGCATATTTAACTCCAACTGTTTCAAAATAGGAGGTAAGGGAACTTTTCTAACTAAACGAAAACCTACGACTCCCCCCATAACATAAGGCTCGAAGCCGAAACGACAGCTTGTAAGAGAACTAGTATCTGAAACCCCTCTAATAGACCTAGGTAGAGACTCCCAGTTCCAGTGGGTAGGTATATCATTACAAGGATTAATCTCAGGCGACTTTGAATAAAAATCTTTGCTATAAAAATCTGTGCACCATTCTCCGACATTCCCCAACATATCATATAGCCCAAGCTCATTAGGGGCTGTATTCCCTACCTTATAGGCATACTCATCCTTCTTATATCCTTTACCATTATTATAAGGACAGGGACTCTTAGCTGCATATTCCCACTGCGCCTCACTTGGTAAACAGTAATTCTCACCAGTTTTATTTGACAACCAACTTATAAAAGCTGTCGCATCTCTATGCGAAACATGAACAACTGGAAAATTATCAGGTTGTATTCCCGTGCCACTTATATTGTGTCTCCATGTTACACCTTTCTTCTCCTCTGCCTCCCCATTCTCAAAAATAATACTCCGCCCTTCGGTTTCAGCATCTGTTACATACTTAGTATCTCGTATAAACTCGGCAAATTCTGCTTTAGTTACAGGGTATTTTCCCATGTAGAAATCGGATACTGTTACTTTATGTATAGGAGCCTCCTCCTTTCCGCCATCATTATTTCCCATCATAAAAGTGCCACCTTTTATAAATATCATGTTATCTTCTAACTTTTGCACAATTGGGGGTAATAATTTAACTGCGGGTAAAAGTATTGCAGTTTCAGTGATTTTATCAAGCTGCTTACTACTTAGTAGTAAGGGCGTTATTATAAGCGGGAATAATAATTGTTTCGCAGATTCAAGAATCGCAACTGTATTGGATGTTGTAGCGTGGTTTTTCGACAAATCTTCTGTAAATGCCTCCACACTCCCAAAACGGTTTTCGGGCTTTATCTCCATCGCCTTCATAATCACATCAGAAGTTTCTTGCGAAAGGGAAGTATTTACTTCTTTAGGTGCAGGAAAATGCTCCCCCATGAGTCGTTGAGTTACATCCATCGGTCTTTTTCCTGTTATCATTCTGTATAGCAGCGCACCTACTGCATATACATCTATCGTTGCACCTCGTTTCGCTTGTTTGTGATATTGCTCTAAGGGTGCGTAACCTGGGGTAAGAATTTGAGTCATGGTTTGGGTTACGCCTTCGGCAAAAAACTCGCGTGCAGCTCCAAAATCTATCAAAATAATTTTGCCTTTGGGCGTACGCAGTAAGTTTGAAGGTTTTATATCTCGATGAATGATGTTGATATCATGGGCAGATTGCAAAGCATGGCAAAGTTGAGTAATGTAGCCAATCGCTTCACTTTCGCTAATGCGCTCGTAGGGTTGTTTGCGTAAATATTGCTCCATGTCCTCCGAAACCACATACGGCATCACAAAATAAGCCGTTCCGTTTTCCTCAAAATAATCTTGAATATTTACGATATGTTCGTTTTCATGGAGTTTGGCAATTGTTACCGCTTCATCCAAAAAAGTCTTTTTAAAGTGGGCAAATTCATCATCAGAAACTCCCTGAATTTCAACCTTTTGCGTATCGCGTACGCATTTCCCATTGATGAAAAATTCCTTAATTACATACGAAAAAGGTAAGGTCAGGTGTGACGCTTTGTAAGTAATACCAAAGCCGCCCGAACTAATAAACGCTGTGATTTGATAAGTCTTTTTTAATATTACGCCATTTTGTAAAGCGTGTGTAGGTGTTGTTTTCATTGTATCCTTCGGATTTTGTTCGCAAGATAAGCACTTTTCTACTCAACCACAAAGCCAACCCCAACAAAAAAGAGCTTTGCCCAAAAGCAAAGCCCTCTTTTTATGCGAAACAACTATTTAGTTCCTTATTCTTTTCTATCTCTTCTTACAAGCGGTTTTGTATCGGCTCCTGTGCGGAAGGTAGAGATGACTTTTCCTGCTTCTGCATACGGCAATTTGAAGGTCGCATGTTTTTGGTAAATGTCAATTTCTACGATGCGTTGTGAGCTGATTCCCGATTCTTTGGTGATGAATTGCATCAATTTTTCGGGGGTTACGCCATCTTTCGCGCCTCTTGCATAAAACAAAGTTTCCAATGAGCCTTTGAAGCCAGAAGACTTGTCTTTATCTCTGTCTCTGCCGCCAAAACCCACTTTATCGCGATCATTTCTTGAGCCGCTACGGTCTCTGTCTTTGCCAAAACGGTCAGATTTATCTCTATCTCTGAAACCACCTTTGTCTTTGTCGCCAAAACGCTCGCGTGTGCCTGAACCTGTATTTGTGCTACTTTTACGGTCGCGGTCAAAAGGTTTTCTATCAGAATCGCTGCGTCTTTTATCGCCAAATCTGTCACCACTGCCGCTTCTTTCTTTGAAACTACCTCTGTCATTAATAGGTCTTTCGCCTGATTTTCTTCTGCGCATTTCCTCTTCGCGGGGGTCTCTAATTTCCGAATAACTGTTGAGATTCAACTGATTCCCAAAAGAACGCTTCAATAGAGCCGCCACAATTGAATCTGCATCAGAAAAAGTCATCACTTGGGCAGCCATTTCCAAATACTCATCAAAAGTTTCGTGTGTAACGGTACGCATTACTTCCTCTGAAATATGCACTTTTTTACGGTCTAGGGCATCATTTACAGAAGGTAATTTTCCACGTTTGATTTCCGTTTTGGTGTCTTTCATGATAAAGCTCAAACGGCGGAAATCAGAAGGCGTAGCCAATGTAATGGCAGTTCCTTCTTTTCCTGCGCGACCTGTACGACCTACACGATGTGTATAAGTTTCAGAATCACCCGGCATATCGAAATTAATTACGTGCGTCAAGTTACTTACATCAATTCCACGCGCAGCCACGTCTGTTGCCACCAAAATCGTAGAATGTTGTGCTTTAAATTTACGCATAATTCGCTCTCTTTGGTATTGAGAAACGTCTCCATGCAAAGCCTCTACATCATAGCCCTTATCAATCAACTGATTTGCAAGTTCATCTGTCCCATTTTTCGTTTTACAGAAAATCAAGGCATAAAACTCTTTTTCAGTGTCAATGATACGACAAAGCGCGGCAAATTTATCAGCAGCATACACTTCATAATAAATTTGACTTACACTCATAGCAGTCATTTGCTTTTTCTCCACCTTCACCATTTCATATTCGCCCATGTATTTTTTCGCCAAACGCAAGATATTATCAGGCATAGTAGCAGAAAAAAGCAACATTTGACGATTGGCGGGGGCGTATTGTAGGACTTTTTCTACTTCTTCCAAAAAGCCCATGTTCAACATTTCATCAGCTTCGTCTAAGACCAAAAATTTGAGTTCGGACAAATCCATTTTTCCTCTTTCAAGGTGGTCAATCACACGTCCGGGTGTTCCCACAACAATATCCACCCCTTCTCTCAAGCGTGTAAGCTGATAATCCATTCCTTGCCCTCCGTAAACAGGCAAGATAAACAAGTTTCTTTTCCCTTTCAAAGAAACAATTTCCTCTGTAACTTGTACTGCCAATTCTCGCGTAGGCGTAAGTACAAGTGCTTGAATTTTCCTTTTTCCTTGTTGGCATTTTTCCAAAATCGGAATCCCAAAGGCAGCAGTTTTACCTGTACCTGTTTGTGCCTGACCGATGATGTTCTCAACCTCTCCTAATAAATGCGGAATGACGCGGGCTTGGATGGGAGTAGGGGATACGAATCCCTTTTTTTCTAATGCCGAAAGAATGTCCTCAGAGATTCCTAAATCTGCAAATCGAATGTTTTCTGTCATAATAATGAATTAAGACATCTGTCATTGCAAATAGTAAGTTATCGGTGAGGAGGAAGCTGCGTTTGGTAAATAATTTTACGTTCAACTTTCTTTTTCTATCCACTTATTTTCGCTATGGAAGCCTGTAAAATAGGCATTTCTTTTCGCAATGACGATTGTCAAATGTTTCGCACGAATAATGTTATGCGAAAACGTTGGCAAAGATACGAATTTTTTTTGGATAGAACAAACTTTTATCAAAACTACTAGACATTCTCCTTTTCTAGCAGCAATAAAAAAGACTTTTATAGTACAAAAAATAAAATATTAATAAACAAACGAGGGGGACGACTTTAAGAAACTGTTTGAGCTAATCAAATTCACAAGCGTCCGCGCTTATGAATTTGATATTCAGAGGAGCGTCCACGCTCGTAGGTTCGGAAAAATCACTATTTCACTGAAAAAACAATCCTTTTATCTTGTGTTTTTGGGAAGAATCATTTATTTAAACAGCTTCTAAGATACCTTGCGCTAATAATCCCGCTTTACATGAAAAAGGCAATCAACATTATGTGTCCCTGTGGAATCGGTATAGGTATGCGAAAAATTTCCATCAAAAAATTCGTTGGGAAAGGACGCGAAATGGCTAATGTTTACAGGCGTATTTATCAGCATACTTCCATTGGTACTCGGAAAAAAGAAACTCTTGATATAAGCACTATCATTTCCCAATAAAGAATGTATGTGAAGACCCGCATGCATCGTAGAATTGTCCATATAAATAGAAATGTCTGTTCCTGACGGGTTTGGATTCGAGTTGCAAGAAATATGCTGCCCTGATACAAAATAACTCACTGCGTCTATCTTGTATTGAAGAAACTCACCTATCCCTGCCACTCCATTACAAACTTCTATTTCCCCTAAATTTACCTCTCCATTTGTTAGCGTTTTCGTAATCATTTCACTATAAGTTCCTTGGGTGTAATCATATACTTTCATCTGAACTGAATTTCCATTCCCACAATAAGGAAAATGAATATTCACATTGCCTTGCTGAATGATATACGAAGTGAGATAAACGCCCGATTTAATAAACAAATAATACTGATGATTGGCGTTTGTACTGCCATTACAGCCCTTGAGTGTTCCCACAAAATGAGCCGTATTTGGGTAGGTAGAAATAGCAATATTCCCCAAATCATTTAGTCCTGAATGCGTTTGAATGGTTTGCGGATAAACCCAAATACCGCAAGCAGCACCAACATTAATACTCATGCTAAGCGTTTGACTTGCAGGGACAAGACCTTCAACGATCCCTTCAGAGTTGCTTATTGCACTTCTTGTTCCATAATCTGGGGAGGAAAGCAGCACTTGTGCATTGGAAATGGCTACACCATTTTCGGTAACAATTTTCATTTTGATTGTCCCTGTAATTGTGGACACATCACAATTCCAAAAGGAAAAATGACTTACTTCACCAGTCCATTTGCCATTTTGGAGAGTGGCAAAACCTTCCTTTAGCCAATAGCCTGATTTTTCCTCAAAATACCAAAGTGGCATTTTGCCTGTATGCTCTAAGCCTGCTATTTGAGGTAAGGAAATAGTCGCTTTTTTTCCTGTAGCCACTTGCAGTGATTGCCCCGTTTGATCTAGCAATTCTACAGCGATCATGCCAAAGGTTTTTAGCAAATTGTGGGTATTGTATTCATCAAAACCTAACAAATCACCAGGCATAATCTCCTGTAAATCAGGATCATTAGGCGAAAGGTATTTCCCAACAAGAGAAACGTATCCGCTATAAGCTCCGCCATTTGGATACATAACCGCATTTGGCGGCAGCGAAACGCTCACTCCCTCAAAATCAATTTGCCCTCCCGTTGCTGAGTGAAAAGTGCCACGCAATTCTTTGGGTAATAACTTGATTTTGACATAATTCACACTATTTTCTTGAACAAAAAAAGTGCGACTTCCTGCAAAAAAATTAGTGCTTTCTTTCACTTTAACATAACTGTAAGGAGCTGTGATGGACTCATTTGAAAAAGAAAATGTCCCATCTGAATCCGTAGTCGTAACTGCGCCATTTGACAAGGTAACTTGAAAGTTGGCGGCAGGTATTTGATCATTGATATATACGCGCCCTACGACAGATGCCTTCACATTTTCGGAAGGGTTACTCACATCGGGTAGTTTTTCTTCTTCGCAAGCCGAAATGCTGAAAAGCGCGAGGAGTAAAAAAAAGAGTCTTGTTAATTTCATGGTATAGTAATGATTAAAAAACGAATTAACCTTTAGACGTAGAAACAAAAAGAAACGCTGCAATTGTTCTCAATCATTCCACCAAAAAAGCCCAATCATTTGATTATCAATCCCAATTACCGCAGGCATTTCTCCCTTTTCCCAAAATGCTTCTATGTCATTGGGTAATACATTCACAAAAAACTGAACGCTGTTTTTATCAAATACTTCTGTTGAAAAAGTGTGAATCAAGGCGGGATAATCGCTAAAATTATCATCAGGAATGCCCTCAAGTCTATAACCATAAATATTCGGAAAATTAGCTAAATTGACTTGTGCTTTGATTTCTTCTGGTGCGTTTTCATATTCCTCCCTGTTGTTTAAACCCCAATAAGATAGGTATTCTAACAAGGCAGCTTGGGCTTTTGCCTTGTATTTTTCGAGAGAAGTATCCAATCTTTCTTGCATTTTTGCTAAAACTGTATCATGTTCTCTTGCGTTTGAGGGCAGCCATATATATTTCAACATTTCATAATACAAAAAAGATTCGGGGGTATAATTATAAAGCACTTCCGATAAAAAAACTTGTATCAAAGTCTGTTGACTTTCTATTGTAGGAGGGTTGGTTAAGTAGTGTGCAACCAAAGACTTGTTTTTGCCAAAACAAAGGCTTTGCATTTCCTCAAGCGGCTGCATCTTGCACCAAGGACAACCATATTGCTCGTAAGTCAAGCCCATAATATAGGAAATCGCGTTTTCTTGTGTGTGGCTAAGCGGCATATTCTAAGTAATGGATAATTAATAATTGATAAGGGAAAATGATTTCAACTTGTTCATTATCAGTATTTTGAATGGAAATATTAACATAAGCTGATTCTTGTCGAGTACTTATAGGTGTAAAACGAAACAAGTCTATAAAATTTCTGCTCAAAGGTAACAATTCCTGTCAAAAACTGTGTAATCGAAACGCATAAATTGATTAGTGAACTGCCACTTTTGCCCCTACCTTTGTTCTATCATTAAAATAGATAGTGTGAAATAAATAGTGTGAATATTAAAGCAAGCGTGATATGCATCGTGAGCATAACGAAAAGTATCAACTAAACGACTTCACTATGGAAGACCCTAAAAAATAACAAAGCAAGCACTAATTAAATGGCTTCACTATGGAAAACCCTAAAAAATAACAAAGTAAGCACTAACAGACCAACAAAAAATGAGTAAGGAGAAAATGAAAAAGGTTGTAACGAAGTGATTTCGTGTACAACCTTTCTTTTAGGTGATAAGGGATAAGCAACAATGGAGAGCTGATAATAATGGCTTTGTCCCTTCTCAATTTTTAATTCTCCATTCTCCATTAAATAACCTTATACATACGAAAGTCGTTTGGTTTGCTTTTGCTGACCATTCGAAATTTCTAAGATATAAACGCCTTTGGGTAAGTCGCTTACGTTAATTTTTCCGTTAAAAGTGCGGACATATAATTTTTCGGAATGTACTTCTTTGCCTATCAAATTATATACTTTTATGTTGATTGAACCAACAGCTTCTGTCGCGGTAAATTCGATTTGGAAAATACCTGAATTGTTGGGATTTGGGAATGCTTTTAATTCTGTGAGCCATTCTTTAGGTGCTACAGGTCCTGCTGCCCCTTCTGGGCTTTGTGCTTTTAAACTTCCCGCAAGTATAAAAGTAAAAATAAGTAAAAATAAATGTTTCATAAATTCAAACTGTGTAATTTAAGTGGAAAATTAATTAAAAAAGGTGAACGAATAAGGAACTTGATTCAGCAAACAGTTGGTTGATACGAATAAGGTTGAGAAAACAATCGTGAAACTTCATTTTCAATGAAATAAAGCCCATATTTGTCGAAGGCTGACTGTGTACTGATTTACCCCAAACAACAAAAGAACAGTGAATGTTTTTTATCATTTATAAGATTGATGGTGCAAATTTAGGGCAAATTTAGGGTTTTTTACGCATGGCTGTAAGGTTTGTTCTGCTTTTAACAATTTTTAACCTTAGCAAACCAAGAGAAATAAAAAAGGTAAAAAAAAATCCCTCCGTGCAAAAACAAGTTTTGCACTCCTAACTATCCTCCCTTATAAGGCGAAACGCTCAAAAATGACTTTTTCGCCCAATTTTTACCCAAAAAATGAAATATTTAAAAAGGGAAGCAAAAAAAAGCAAATGCAGTAATTTTATCGGAATTTTTTGAAAAAGACGAAATGATGATGTAAGGAATGAAGCCGAAATAAAGGGCTAAAATGCCATTTTTATCACAAAACGAGAGCGCCTGACTTTTCTTTGTACACTTTTGTTCACTTTCCTAAGAAAGCACAATCGTTTCACGCACAACTTCCGCCTTTTCTGTCCCACTATATTGAATAATGAGTTGATAATCGGAACTTTCTATTGTTCCCGCTTGCATATATTTTTCATAATCAAAACTTAATGCCAAAATGACATAGCGGTATTTGTGATGATTTAAACCTAAGGTTTCTACTACTTGATTTCTCGCTTTTGCAGGGAGTTCTTGCGGAAAAAGAGACTTGGGACGCGCCTTATGTTGCAAATAATAATCGCTTGCTACGAGTTCACGTAAAACAACATCTTCGGGATAGTTTTTTTCGCAAAATTGATACAAAATGTCATACACATCTTCTATCACGTATTTGTGAAAGGGTCTAATTGTTCCAAAATATTCTCCTAAGCCTTCCAAAAAATCGAAGATACTATAATGTTCTGTCGCATATTTCAGCGCAGAAATGGCGCGTTTCTTATTCCAATAAATTTCTAGCGCGTGTTCTAACAAGGTAATTTGATGCAATTGCTCTTTAGACAAATAATTGCTTTCAATAATTTGATAAGGCGGATTGGGGTCAAACACAAAACCATGTTGTTTGTAACTATCGCGCAAAGGTGTACCTTTCAAAAATTTCAAAAAACCCAGTTGCAACTCAGGAGCAAACAACTTAAACACTTCCTCAAAACTGTATTTTATATCTTCCCAATAATCGTATGCCAAGCCCACAATCAAATCTAAATGCAGTTCAATTTTATGCTCAATCGAACGAATAATGGCTTTTGTTTTTTCGAAATTTTGTTTACGCTGTACGGCTAAATTTGCTTTTTGATTGACGGTTTGTATGCCAATTTCAAAGCGAAATAAGCCGACTGGAATATGTTCATCAATATATTTAATTATATCGGGGTGCAAAATATCGGCAGTGATTTCAAATTGAAATACATTTTCGGGGCGATGATTTTCCAAAATAAATTGAAAAATATCTAGGGTAAAATCGCGCTTCATGTTGAACGTTCTATCCAAAAACTTAATCACGCGCCCGTGCTGCATGAGGTATAAAAGGTTCGCCTTAATGCTCTCATTTGGCAAATAACGCACCTTATTGTCCAAGCTCGCCAAACAAAACTCGCATTTATAGGGGCAACCGCGTGACGTTTCCACATACAACACCTTATTATATAGGTCTTTCACATCGTCATGTTGATAAGGCAAAACATGAAGGTAATTTTTTACCTCAAACATTTGCGTTTTCTCAAAGCCAATGACTTCATTATCAACTTTCTGTATAATATTGGGAAGATGTTTTACATTCGGGTAATTGTCTAAAAAAGCGGCAAAAGGAATTTCCCCTTCTCCTGTAATAATAAAATCTATTTCAGGCAGAGCAATCACTTGCTCCCACTCATAACTTACTTCAGGGCCCCCCAATAGCACCTTTGTATTGGGATTACGCTGCTTAATTTCACGCGCTACTTCCAGCGTTTGCGTGATGTTCCAAATGTAACAACTAAACGCTACCACCTCAAATTGCTGACAAAAATCCGCAATCTTTCCCTTATCCTCCTTAATCGTAAACTCCCGCCATTCCAAACCCGAATGTCGCTCCCGATTCAGTTCATACAACAACCGAATCGCAAGGTTTAAGTGAATATATTTGGCATTTAAGGTCGTGAGCAGTGTGCGCATAAAGGTGATATTTGGCTGCAAAGATAGGTTTTTTTAGAAGGTTTACAAAGCGCTTTGTGCTCACTTCCACTTATATACCTCTAC
>JBJXHA010000089.1:0-3481 GCA_046160275.1 Bacteroidia bacterium
TCCTACAAATGTAATCTTATGTTTGGTATTTCGGCTGCGCTCATCAATACAAGCAATGCCCCAACAAAGCGCATTCTGAAAATCGGTAGCATTACATTTTTGCCGTCAATATTTTCAACCCTTCAAAATCTGGTATCCAATACCACAATGCAAACAGCGTTTTTCATCGCAAAAGTTTCGTTTTAGGTGCAGTAAGCCTTGTGATTCGAGGGAATTTTTGGGTGTGATGCCTAAGTCTGTAAACGCCCGAATATGATGGTTGTTTTCAGCAGGCAAAAGGCTCAAAGTTTCCTCGAATACATTTTCCGCGCTTTCATCGCCATGTGCATTTTTATAAAGATACGCAAAAGGCACAAGCGTATTGATGAGCAAGATTTCTTTTTGGCTCGCCCCCAAAGATTTGCGGCTTTTTTTGCCTGTCGTTGTTTGCCCTAAGCGATAATGCGTTTCCCAATATTCGTTTTGTGCATAGATTTCTGTTTTGATAAAATCTTGTAACTGCGTTGTTTCTACCAAAGAAATGAGCTTGGGAAAACAATGAATGAGGTGCGCAACTTGGGCAATACGCAAGTCAGGAAAGGTAGCAGGGCGCATACGTAAATAAGAAAAACCATCGTGTTCGAGCTGCAAAAGTTGATATTTTGCTTGCAAAAACTGCCACTCTTGTTGCAATGAAAGTGAATAATCATCTTGCGCCTTTTGCAAAACGCCACTTATTCCAAATAAAATTGCCTCAATTTGAAAAGGACTTAGCTTTTTAAGCAGGGCGATTTTGGCAATTTTTGCCATCTCCTCAAAACGATGCCCGTTATTTACGCTTCCCAAACCATACATCAAACATTCCCACAACACTTGTTCCCAGTCTTGTATCGTGTTCTGTAAGCGTTCTTGCATTTTTCCTGCCTTTTCTGCCATGCGCTCCAATGCCATGCTCACGATTGTGCTTTGAATATGAATCGCCTGAACTGTATGCAAACTGCCTTCGCAGGGGATTTTATCCGTTTCGCGTTGAAGCTGTGCATATTTTTGCAATACATTAGGCAAAATACGTGTGCCAATTTCCACTTCTGGAATGTGCGTGCCATCTTTGCGAATCACAGGTTTCCCCGAAGATTTGCCAACTACATGAAGAATCACGCCATTGTATTTTTCATCGTGTTCATGCTGATGTTTGTACCAATCTTCCGTTTCTAAATGAATTTCGACATGACCTGCCCAGCGCAAATTATCAAGGCTAATCACCGCCTGTAAAAAATCGGGACCTTGGTTGCGATTCCAATTTCCTACTTTTTGAATGACAATTTCCTGCTTATCAACCGTTTGTAAATGCTGAAAATCGAAATTGAGTGTTCGCCATACAAAATGTAAAAAAACTTCGGGATAAGATGGATTTTGCATATTTTCGTTAATCTTGCTACAAAAATACAAAAATTTGGGAATACTGCCTAGTTTGTTATTATTCAATCAAAACCTTTGCTTTCTATCAAAATATTACTTTTAAATTTATGCCTCCCCTTTCTCCTTCTTACATCAAAAAATACTACTTTTAACAGAATAATTGAAGGAATAAAACAACTTAAATTTAGCATATTTTTTCTATATGGACATATTTCTTACATAATTATACGGTTCGTGTAAGTTAATTTTTTGTAATATTACATCCTAGTGTGTTTATAATAATTTGATAACTAATGTTTTAGTGTGTATTTTTATTTAAAATAAAATAAGGAATGGTTCACATAACTAACATTTAAGCCTAAAACAAAAGTTTGCAACAAATGAAAATTATTGCGTATCTTTGTGACATTAATAGAAAAAGAAAAGCGATTCTGTTCTATTTTTATTACACATTTTGTTACTCAAATCGGCAATGCGAAACGCAATAACTAACCACAATGTTCGCCCCGCTACCTTGTCCGTAAAAGATTTCTTTCTGTTGTTTCAGTCTTCACCCAATGCTATTTTATTGGAAGACATGGAAGGGAATATTTTGGAAGCAAACAGTTTAGCTTGTTCGCTTCACGGCATTGAAAGAGAGGAACTTGTTGGAACTTCTATTTTTGACTTATATCCTGAAACGGAAAGAGAGGTGATTCGAAGAGATTTTGAAGCCACCCTACAAGTTGATGCCTTAACTGTAGAAAGACATACTTATCATCAAAGTGGGAAAAAAATTCCTATTCTGCTGCATAGTCAGCGATTGAGGCTTTCGAATCAACAAGAAGTATTATTGGTTTCAGTTTCAGATATTACAGAACTTAAAAAAAAGCATAACCAATTACAAAAACTTCAAACGCTTTGTAGCCATAGTTCTGATGCGGTTTTTTTGATTGAACCGAAAACGGGAAATATTACAGAATACAACCAAGTGGCTGAATTTTATTTTGCACAGCCCAAGCAAAAAGTAATAGGAAAACGATTAAGTACCCTTTTTCCTTTTTTACCTAAATGGGATTATTTATTAGGTCAATTACTTGCACATAATAGTTATTATTGCCAAAATGTACATTTCACGAGTGATAATACGCGGCGGGTTTTGGATATAGAGTTTCGCTATATGGCTGATGAAGAAGAGGAAGGAAAATATGTGGTGGCAATGGTACGCGATTTAACTTTATTGAAAGAAACAGAGCTAAAATTGCAGGCGAAAAATCAGGAATTGGACACTTTTATTTATCGTGCATCGCATGATTTAAAAGGACCTTTGGATTCGATTCGTGCTGTTTTGAATTATGTACAAACTGATGATGACGCAGATGTTTCGCAGCGTTATTTTCGAATGATAGAAGATTGTACTGACCGCCTTCATACAGGGATTTTAAATCTCGTAAAAACAACTTTTATTGCAGAATGGAATGGATTGATGGAGGAGGTGAGCCTTGCGAGTGTGTTGGAAGATGCGAAGGCGCGGTTGCGTTTTTCTCCTGTCAAAGAAAAAGTGAATGTTACGGTTCATCCCGAATATTTATCACACAATATTTTTACTTCTCCCGAATTACTATCTATTGTATTTCAACAAGTTATCGACAATTCCCTTCAATTTAAAGATAAAAATAAGCCCACAGCAGAGGTAGAAATCGCCATGACCACAACTGAGGAAGAGCTGTATGTTCGCATTTCTGACAATGGGATTGGCATTTGCGAAAAAATCCAGCCCAAAGTATTTGATATGTTTTATAGGGGAAGCGTGAAATCTAAAGGTTCGGGGTTGGGTTTGTATATTGTCAAAAAAGCGATTGAAAAATTGCAGGGTCGCTATGCCCTTACTTCTGCCGAAAATATAGGCACAACCTTTGAACTTTGGCTGCCGCTTAATTACTAAATATCAGTGAACAATTAACAGTAAACTTTATCAGAAGTAAAACTTTGACGATTAAGTAATTCACCAAAAATATTAAGGTTTTTCAATCATCATAAGCAACTGATAATCAATTATTTTAATCATTATCAATTCTCCATTATTAATTATCAATTACTTAAG
>JBJXHA010000090.1:0-3599 GCA_046160275.1 Bacteroidia bacterium
GCAAAAGTATTGAAATTGCAAAATGAAGGACATCAGCGTTGGTTAAAAGTAACTACCGAAGAAAGACGCTCCGTTTATTTGAATACGATTGTCATTATCTACGATCCACATTCAACATATTTCCCACCAGATGACAAACAAGATTTTGATATTCGTATGTCTGGAAAGTTGGAAGGAATTGGCGCAACTTTGCAAGAAAAAGATGGTTTTATCAAAATTACAAGCATTGTTCCGGGCAGCCCTTCTCAACGTCAAGGTGATTTGAAAGAAGGTGATGCAATTATTAAAGTGGCGCAAGGTGCGGGCGAACCTGTTGATATTGAAGGCTGGAGAACAAACGATGCCATTAAGTTAATTCGTGGTAAAAAAGGAACAGAGGTGCGCCTAACTGTAAAAAAACCTGATGGCTCAACCAAAGTTATCCCGATTGTGCGTGATGTGGTTGTATTAGAGGCGACTTATGCAAAATCGTTGGTTTTGCAAGATGCAAACAAACAAAACAAAATTGGATATATTTATCTTCCACAATTTTATGCAGATTTCCAAGACAGAAATGGCGCACGTTGTGCGGAAGATGTTCGTAAGGAAATTGAAAAATTAAAATCGGAAGAAGTAAGCGGTATTATCTTGGATTTGCGCAATAATGGCGGCGGTTCTCTTTCTGATGTGGTGGATATGACGGGATTCTTTATTGAAAGAGGTCCTGTAGTTCAAGTAAAAGCCCGTGAAACAGCTCCTCAAATCCTCGCAGACCGTAACCCTGCCTTGCAATATGACGGAAAATTTGTGGTAATGGTAAACCAATTTAGTGCCTCGGCTTCTGAAATTTTGGCGGCTGCCATTCAAGATTACAAACGTGGAGTAGTGGTTGGAACGGCTACGCATGGCAAAGGAACCGTACAACGTATCTACGATTTGGACGAAGTTGTACCGAATAAGGCTGACGATGTGCATTATGGAGCTATCAAAATTACGACTCAAAAATTCTATCGTATCAATGGCGGTGCTACGCAATTAAAAGGAGTTACGCCTGACATTCTTTTGCCTGACCAATTTGCAAGCCTTGAACTTGGCGAAAAAGAGCAAGAACATCACATGGAATGGGATGAAATCAAACCTGTTTCTTATGAAATGTGGAAAGCTCCTAGTAACCTTGAAGCGTTGCGCAGAAATAGCAAAAAGCGTGTAGAGGGAAATCCAATGTTTAAAGCAATTACAGAGGCTTCTAAACAATTCAAAGAGCAAGACGACAAAAAAGATTGGACTTTGAATGTGAAAAAATACCGCGAATTGCAAAAGAAATTGAAAGAGAAGTCTGACTATTTGGAAAAAGAAACGGAGAAAGATATTCCTGAATTGAAAATTTTCAACTTGAAAGCAGATGAAACCAAAATCAATTCAGATTCTACGCACTTGAAAATCCATGAAAAATGGGTGAAAGATAGAAAGCAAGATGTTCAGTTATATGAAACCTTGCAGATTATCAATGAAATGTAAGCGCGTTTAATAAGAAAGGTACAAACCGCCGTTATTTGTGAAAACACAAGTAGCGGCGGTGTCGTATTTTTGTGATATAATAATACCCTTTTAACTTATCCTTTACGCGGGGTAAATGTTCTGATTTTTAGCGTGGGACTCAAGTCCCACGCTAAAAATCAGAACATTTACGAAAGATTTACGAAAATTTATCCCGTTTACGGCATAGCAATACTATTACTACAAGTTTGAACATTTTGCAGAAAGAGATTAGGCTAATTTACTGCCGCCACAACTTTTTTTGCTGTTTCTGCTTCCCATTTACGATTTCAAGAAAGTAAAGACCACTACTTAATTTATCTGTTGCAATCTTTTGTTTAATACCTTCATTCACAGCTACTTCTATGAATTGAGAACTAACTTTTCTGCCCAAAATATCCCAAAAATGTAAGGTTATCACTGGCTCTGAAAATTTGCCTGTAAGATAAAGTTCCTCTTCAAAAGGATTAGGAAAAACCTGCCAAACGGCTGTAATTGTGTCAACAGGTGGTGGCGGCGGCGGTATAACTTTTGGCGGAAAACTATCTTTTGTCATACTAAAAATAAACAGTTCTTTCTCCATTGTAAAAGCTAAGGGTTGAACTAAGATGCTGTCTAAATAGGTGCTAAATTGGCGCATATTACCTTGCCCATATAAATAACCCTCCTTATCAATGTCTGTAATACCAACGCCTCTGTCAAGAAAATCACCATACTTGAACACTTTTCGTTGCCATGCAACCTTACAACTGTCATCTATTCGATAAAAGATAGACCATTTATCTATTTCGTTTAAGGGTATAGGACACCCAAAATAATTTACTGTGTCCAAAGGTGTATACCCAACCCCATAAGAGCTATTATTAAGATATGCTGCTAAAAAAGCGTTCTTACCTTCCTTTTTCCACTGGACTTTCTTATTACTATTTACTTGAAATAGTACAGATTTATAAAGGTAATCGCCATTTACGCTATCTCCGAAAAGTATCTGCTTACTAGTATAGTTTATGCCAGTGCAAAATAAAAAGCCCTTTTCTTGAGGATAAATTTGTATATACCCTATGTTCATTCCCTCCACATAAGTTTCGCCCCACTTATAATGATAATCATTATCCAAAGCAAGTAAAAAATTATCAGAAGGGTTAGTATTAGGGAAAGTATTGCCTATGCGGAAGGTAGTATCTTCCAACACAATGCTGTCTTGAAACGCTCCATGCAGCAACATCGTGGCATCGCTCAATACGGCTAAGGTATGTACATAGGGGTGATTAAAGTCTTTGTGAAAAGGAAGTAAGCGATGCGAAAGTAACTCATTTTTTGGGGAAATTTGGGCAAATATGAGTCCATGTGGCTCATTTTGCAAGGGCGTAACGATGGTTTTATTCCCAATTTGATGTTCATTGTCAATGATTCCAGTATTATAATAACTATGATTTTGGGTAAAATAATTGCCTACAAGATACAAATGCCGATGTTTGTAAGTTATTTTATTGAAAAACAAGCCTTTCCAAAAATCTAGCCATTGAATTTCGCCCTTTGTGTCGAATTTTACCAAATAATTAAACCACTGATTGTGGTAAATTTTGGGATAACCATGAAAAAACAAGCTATCTCCAATGTAAAGCGAATCTTGGGAACTATGCCCTAAGAAATAGATATTTTCCTGCTCATCTATGTCAAATTCTAGTCCCCAAGAATTATCATTTGACTTTGAACCTAATAATTTCGCCCATTGCAGCACACCCTCTCTGTTATATTTAGCAAGAAAAGCATCGCCACCTTCGCCGATTGCATTTTGGCAGTGACTATAAGTCGTATCAAAACACACACCGCCTTGCTTAAAAGCTCCCGAAACATAGACATTTCCTGCGGGGCTTACCTTCATACACGAAAGGTCGGAAGCATTCGAAAGCGGCTGCGCCCAGCGAAAAGTCGGGGCGGGAATTTGGGCATCAAGCTTTTGCCAAGCAAAAAAGAAAGTGAGAAGAAGTAATATATGTTTTGTCATATTATGTTATCGAATGATTTTTACAAAGTTTAAGATTTATTTTTTATTTTGCAAGAGAATGATAACAATTTGTGTG
>JBJXHA010000091.1:0-10721 GCA_046160275.1 Bacteroidia bacterium
ATAAAAACAGGCACTTTCCCCTCGCAACCGAGCGTATCTTTTACATAAATGGTATAATTTCCAGAGTCTAAATTTGTGAAAATAGGGCTATTTTGAAAAACAATACTATCCAAAGAATATTGGCAAAGGTGCGGATTTACTTGCGTTAGTTCTACTTCTGCTGTTCCCAATGGAAAATGACAATTAATGTCTTGTTTCTCTTTTAATTGCGCCAAAAGAATGCCCTGCGAAATGAGAATAGAATCTGTTCCTACGCAACCTTCGGGCTGTTCTGTTATTTTAACATAATACAAACCTGCATTTGTGGCGTGAAAGGTATCTTGTGTACTTCCATCTTGCCAAAGATAATTAAGATTTCCTGTGTTGTTTACCCTGCTATCTAAGGTCAAATCAATGGTTTTGCAAATACTCGTGTCGTTGCCGAGTTGCGGATTCGGCAAGGCTTTGATGCTTACCGTTAAGGTGTCGCTGCTTTGGCAATTATCATCAATCACACTAATCCAATATGTTCCCGCTTGATTGACGGTAAGCGTAGCCCCTGTACTTCCTGTACTCCACGAATAACTGTCTTTGCCCGAACCTGCGTTTAACATAATGCTTTGCCCTTCGCATAAAGTTATATCGCTGCCAATATTTAATGCCGAAAAGTCCGAAAAATAGCCATAACTCATGCCTGTTCCGCCATCACCTGCCAATAACCCGACATGAAACAAGCCTTTGGTATTTTCTATCGTACTTGTAGCATTAAGCGGAAGGTCTTGCCTTTGAATACTTGCCGCCATCCACACATTATTTGTACCAATTACGGGCGAAAAATTATTACTCGCAATGGGAGTACCATTCAATAAAAAGCCATCTTCATACCCTTTTTTGGTTACTAAATTCAGGTAAAAATTATAGGGATTAGAGCGCGTAAAGCTTACTTTTCCTGAACCTGTACAAAAAACAGAAGGCAAAATTGCTCCCCCAAATTCACAACCAATGGCGGTAAGTTGCAAGACATAGACCGCTTGACTTGCACGAATATAATCTGCTGGTGTCAGAACATTATAGGTATAGCTTTCTCCTGCCTGTAAGGTTATCGTAGGATTGGGATTTCCATTGATAAAAAGTTGTGTGTTATTTTCAGTTGCGGTAATAAAAGCATATTCATAATTGCTGGGACCGTTGATGATAATGTATTCTTTTCCAATGTTTTCTATGGACACAAGTTGGTCACCAATGATGTCAGCACAGCCGCCAGGCGTAATCGAATCATCTTTATAGGTAATCGCAATGGGTTTATTAGCCTCAACTTTTGACCCTGCAGGCTTCTCATTGCCGATAGTACTCGCTGATTGTGCCGAATAGGTTTGCCCTTTTTGTAAGGTAATGGAAAAAGGGACATTTGCGGCATGAGAGCCTATCAAATCTTGCGTGGGTGTGATTGTAACGACTGTATTATTTTCGGTTGCTACAATGTCAAAACCTGCACGCGGGTTGCCCGAATAGCCGCCATTTTGATACAGCGTTTGCATGGGAATAAAAAACTTTGTCCCTAAGGCATTTTTTCCTTTCAAGGCAAATAATTCAGGATTGTACTGTATGCCGCTTGACTCCCCTTCTATTTCATAGTAAGCTGTAATTAGGGCTGTTGCCTTGATATACAAGCCTTTATCTGTTACTATATTTGCCGCACCATTCTCCAAACCATTGATATAAGGGGTTAAATCAAAACGGTGGCTACTATAAGGAGAAAGACTAATGGAAAGTGGCAAAAAATTAGGATTAGCAGGGATAGAAACCTGCACATTGTTACTCGTTTGCCCTGCATTGGTAACATACAAAGAAATGGGTCTATCTGCATGACCACTCACCGCCTCTGGCACTGCAAACCAAAATTCTGTATCTACTTGGGCAAATAAAGCAGCGCGAAAAAGGCAAAAAAGCAAAAAAAGGTGATATTTTTTCATGTAAAGAATGGCTTTTGTTTAAAATCGTGAACAATTATGCTAATTTAAGACAAATTTGGATACTTACCTACATAGCCCTAAAAAATGTAACTTTGTCATAAACTTCGTTAAAAAATAGCAGAAAAAACAACAACTTATTCTTCTATTTTGTATCTTTGAGGCGGTTTTACTTGATGCACTTGACAAACATCGGCAAAATTCTCAGTTAGGTAAAATTTTTTTCACTTTTCCCTTAATATATGCAGCCGCCAAACGTATATCATACTACAGACCCCGAAAAATTGCTTGCCCTCAAACGTTTAGAAGCCGATACGTTGAGGGACATCGTGCGTAGTATTTATGACCATACCCAAGACCTCAGCAAAACCTTTAAAGTTGTAAAAAATGGAGTTGTAACCCAACTCAAAATCAAAAAACTGTTTTTCTTTTACGAAACAGACTTTAATTGGTTCGAAGGGATTCGTCATGGCTGGAGAGAAGCCTTGTCGGTGGAGGCGCGAGCTGAAATGTTAGGCATACATACAACGGTAAAAATAGAAGCCGATACTTTTCCCAATTTGTTTGAGTATGGCGTTGAATATGTGTTGCCAATAAAAGTGAGTTATGTTACTCGTGCTTATTTTTTGGTGGCAGAATTTGCGGATTCAGAAGAAGAAACACACAATGATTTAATTTTTCTCGAAACGGTGGGGCATATCTTGTTTAGTGCCATTGAAAACCGTTCTTTGGTAAGAGAGAAAGCAAATCAGGCAATGTTGGAAAAAGAGTTGAGTTTGGCAGAAACCATTCAAAAACAATTACTTATCTCTGATTTTTCGCGATTTCCTTCGCTTGATGTGCATGCAAGTAACCTCGCACATGACCGAATTGGTGGAGATTTTTATGACATTGTAAAAAAAGGCGAAAGAGCTACTTTTATTTGTATTGCCGATGTGTCGGGCAAAGGAATTAGCGCGGCTTTGCTGATGTCAAATTTACAAGCAAGTTTTCGTACTTTGTGTGCGCAATATGATGATATTTGTCTGATTGTTTCGGAATTAAACCGCATTTTGTATCAAATTACCGAAGGCAACCGATTTTTGACCTTTTTCTTAATCAAAGTTGACCATTTTCAAAAAATGTGTTCCTACATCAATGCGGGACATTGTTATCCTTTGCTGTATCAAGATGGGCAAATGCGCTGGCTCGAAAGTCAATGTTTGATTTTGGGAATTATGCCGACTTTAATGCCTAAGTTTGAGACTTTTAACTTCAATGAATACGATAATTTGTTTATGTTCACTGATGGTTTAGTAGAGCAACCCAATAAAATTGATGATATGTTTGGGGTTGAAAAAGTGGCAGAAGAAATGGAATTGGTAGTGCATAGACCTTCAAAACACATTATAGAGCATTTTACTACCTCTTTTCACAATTTTGCCGATGGCACAGCGCGTACCGATGATATTACGATGTTGAATGTGAAGTTTTTATAAATTTAAAGAAGATTGCTGAATAACGAGAGGGAGACAAATAAAGCTCCTCTTAGAAATACAAAACCCTAGCAAGATAAGAGAAATTCTTGCTAGGGTTGTTTTTATCGAAACAAGCGACTGATTAACACCAACAATCCCACCAGAAATACCAAAATTGAGATTCGGTTCATTCCGTGCATGAATTTAAGATTCATGTTTGAGGTATTATCTTTGGGACTAAATGTGATATAACCCCAGATTTTTTGCCAAATACTTTTCATATAGATACAGATATTAGTTACAACAGTAAACAGTTGGCGCAAAAGAATTGTTCTTTTTTGCCTTTAAACGATTGAGCAAAGATAAAACTTTTCACGAAATAAGGGAAATTTGACACAGTTTTTGGGCAAAACTTTCCATATATGAGATTTTTATACGATTTTTGTAAAATAATTTCTCTGTATCTTGCGTCTTATTTAAAAATGCGAGAAGTTTTTGTTCCTTTTCATCACAAATCTTTATCTTATCACCTTCGGCGAGTTTCGCTATTTATCTTTATTTATTTATATAAAATGATTGCCTTTCCTTCTTTTTTTCGTGCGTATATTCTTGCTATTGCAGTGCTTTTTTCTATTAAAGTACAGGCTTATCACGTGATTATCAACGGAGTAGCTAAAGGGGTAAACGCTAAAGAGGTTCGCCTAAGTAGTTCTGCTTGGGTAGATGAGCAAGTTGCCTTTTTGAATGAATCGGGAACTTTTAGCTTTACGATAGACCATCCCTATCCTGCTATGTTTTCCCTTAAATACGGAACAGGCTTAGATTTGCTGCGTGCCGATGTGTTTTTGCTAAATGATTTACTGATTGATGCCTCGCTTACCCATGAAAATGGTATGGACAATGTGTTTTTGAAAGTGCCTGACCGCCGTAGTGCGGCACTAAAAACGGCAAAAAATTACATGGAGAATTTGTATGTGGATAAAAATGTTGATGTACCAACTTTGCGCAAAATCATTCCCGAAATCTTAGCAATTCCCAACATCGGCAACGATGATTTTTCTCAAAAATATGCAGCGATTGAAATGCTGAACTTCATGCAAACGATGAGCAATAACTACGGCAAAAAATTAGAAAAATCGTATTTAGAGATGGAGGAGTTTAGTAATTTGCCGAAAAATGATAATCGTTACATGGGAATTGAAGCCTACCGCGACTTGATGGTGGCATATAACGAATATTTGGTAAAACAACGCATTTCCCAGCAAACCAATATTCTTTCTTTTTCGGGGCTGAGTTTATTGACAGATTCGATTGCGGCAATGACTCCCGAAGCTGTGCGCTATGATATGAACAAGCGTTTGGTGAAAAAATTTAAGTATTCGCACCTCGTTGATGGACGCGAAAAAGAGTTGTATGCCAAGAAATTACGCCAATTATTAAACAATTACCCTGAAGCTCCTGAAGCCTCTGCTTTGCAAGAAAAAATCATGGACATTATGTTATCCATCGAAAATAATCCCGCACCTGATTTTCACCTAGCTGATGAAAGTGGCACGATTATCAATTACGAAGATTTTAAGGGAACATTTTTGTTAATAGATGTGTGGGGGTCTTGGTGCCGCCCTTGTCGCGTGAAAAATCCAAAATTGGTAGAATTATATAACCAATGCCAAACCTACGACATCAAAGTTACTTTTGTAGGCGTTGCGGCAAAAGAGCAAGACACAGAATCGTGGAAGGAAGCCATTGAAAATGATGGACTTACGTGGTTGCAATTATGGGCAGATGAGAAGTTCTTGCACGATTACCACATTCAAGAATATCCTACCATGATTTTGATTGATAAAAAAGGCATTATTCGCAAAATGAGTCCCAACATTGGCTTAGAGGATTTGATTAATTTTGTGATGTTAGCACAATAGCGTTATCTAAAAATTTCTGTATATTTGCAGCCGTTTATTCTTTCATCATTGAAAAAAATATGAAGCCAAAAAGTACAGAAATCATTCCAGGTGCAAGTAATACGCCAATAGAGGAAGAAACGCCGCTTGTGGTGCCTGCGCCTATTGAAGAAGAAATTAAAGATGTGTTGCTTTGGTGGGAAAAACTGCCAGATGCTTGGAAAAATGTGTTTAAAAATTCAGCATATAGTGTTACTTTATCTGACCCGCCTACCGAAGATGAAATTGGGGAATTGTTGGCAGTCGACAACCTTTATTTGTATGTGGATTCAGAGCAGGTGCGCCAAATTACCGATTTAAAACCGCTACTTTTAACCAAAAACCTAAAAACATTAAACGCAGGCTCTACTTTAATTAGCGACTTGTCGGGTATTTCTAAACTTAAAACCTTAGAAAGCCTAGACTTGGGTAGTACCTTAGTCACTGATTTAAGCCCCTTAAAAAAATTAACACATCTTAATTATTTGAATTTATACGGCACAAAAGTTACGGATTTGTCGCCACTGAAAAGCCTAAAACGCTTAAAAACTTTGATGCTGAGTAGTACAAGAATCAAGGATTGGAAAGTGTTAAACGACCTTACGATGTTGGAGTATTTGGACATTAGCTCTACGAAAATGCGGAGTTTTGAGCCAATCGCCAATTTAAAACGCCTAACCACTTTACAAGCTACAAATTTGCCGATAACTTCTTTAGAAGGATTGGAAGGATTGACGCGCTTGACTACCTTATATCTTGGAAGTACACGCATTTTTGACCTTTCTCCTTTGGAGAAAATGGAGCATCTCACTACCTTAGATTTAGGAAGTACGCGCATCAGAAATGTGGAAGCCTTAGCAAAAATGCAACAACTCGACTACTTGAACATTGGGCAAACTGATGTAAATGATATGAGCCCTCTTAAAAATTGTTCAAATTTAAAGTCTTTGTATGCTTCAGGAACATTAATCGAAGACATTTCGGCAGTAAGTGAAATGGCAAACTTGGAAAATTTAGACTTAAATAATACCTTAATTCAAGACCTTAGCCCCTTGAAAAATGCGGGTAGTTTGCGTTATTTATACTTTTCTCAAACCGAAGTAAGTTCTTTAGAGCCTATTATCGGCATGACCAGCATTGATTCGCTGACTTTTTCTTATACGCCCATTAAATCGCTTAAAGGAGTAGAAAATCTCCCTTCTTTGCGCTACATTGATTGTTCGAATACGCAAGTTTCGGATTTAAGCCCCTTAAAAAAGCTGGACTCGCTCGACAGTATTTCTGTTCAGAACACCTTAATTAAAGACATTTCGGCAATTTATCACCTTACGTCTCTGTATTCTTTCTACTGTTACGGTTCGCCCGTTCCCGCAGAACAAATCCAAAAGTTGAAGGAAAATAATCCGAATTGTTATACAGATATGAATTAGTTATTTGTTAATACCTCCGTACTTGTAAGTGTTTTTCGTTTCGCAAAGGCACTTACAAGTACCAATAGTTTTTCGAACTTTACCGCGCTGAACATTTCTACTCGCATTCAATCCCAGTAAAATTTATCTCACGCAAAGTATAAATTCCCCTAAAATACCTTACATTTGCCTACTCATTAGCGCAAATTCGTATGAAAACACTCATTTCGATTGTAGGACCTACCGCGATTGGCAAAACTGCCCTCTCGATTGACTTGGCAAAGCATTTTCAAACTGTCATTCTTTCGGCAGATTCTCGCCAATTTTATCGAGAAATGAACATCGGAACGGCAAAAGTAAGTGCCGAAGAGCAAGCCCAAGTGCCACATTATTTTTTAGATTTTTTGAACCCCGATGAAAGTTACAATGCAGGACAATTTGAAAGAGAGGCGGAAGCTTTGCTCGAACAGTTGTTTCAACAACATGAGGTTGTGATTTTGGCAGGTGGTTCTACACTGTATCTCAATACTTTATGGCATGGAATTGACGAAATGCCTGATGTCCCCGAAGAAATTAGGGCGCAACTTAATGCCGAATATCAAGAAAAGGGAATAAATCGCTTGGCGGTAGAATTGGCGCAAGTCGACCCCGATTCGGTTTTTAAAGACAGAATCGACACTTGTAATCCTGCAAGAGTGATTCGTGCTTTAGAAATTTACCGCGCTACGGGTATTCCGATTTCTCAATTTAAAAAGAAAACGCCCAAACAAACATCATATCAACATCTCAAAATTGCCTTAACTACCGAGCGTACTGTGTTGTATGAACGCATTGATAAGCGTGTGCTGCAAATGCTAGAAATGGGCTTAGTAGAAGAGGTAAAAGACTTATTAGCAAAGGGTTACACTAGAGATTTACCTCCGATGAACGCGATTGGTTACAAGGAAGTGATTGCATATCTGAATGGAGAGAGGGAAACAACAACCTATAAAATCATGGATTATGCCTTAATGCAAAGCAAAATACAACAACATAGCCGCAATTATGCAAAACGCCAACTTACTTGGTTTCGCCGCGAAAAAGACCTCATTTGGTTAGATTCTTTGGCTGAAAAAGAAAATTTATGCGAAAAAGTTGTATCTTTGTATGAAGATTTCATTGAAAAAAGTAACAAAATATGTACCTAGCACCTTTAAATTATGACCATTTTTTTGCAAAGGCAATTATGCGAATATTTATTTTCTTCTCCCTATTTTTGATAATGTTCGAGGCTTTTTCTCAAGACCCTGTGGCATTAAAATATTATGAAACAGGCAACGCTGAGTGGAAAGCGGGCGATTTGGATAAAGCTTTGGAGAATTTTAACAAATGTATTGAAGCAGAAAGGGGCTTTTTGCCTGCTTATTTTAAGCGGGGAATTGTGCAGTATGACCTCAAGTTATACAAAGAAGCTTTGTATGATTTGAATATTGTTACAGAAGTAGATTCTATCAATCCGCTTGGACATTATTATAGAGGCTTGATTAACAATAACTTAAAAGAATACGAAGATGCCTTGAATGATTTTGATATGGCAATCGAACTAAAACCTGATTATATAGATGCTTATAATAAACGTGCGATTACTTTGGATTTTTTGGGTAGGTATCAACTTGCGGTAGAGGATTATACAAAAGCGATTAAACTTGACCCGAAAAACGTTTATTATTATGTGGACAGGGCTTTATCATATAGCAATGTCGAAAAATACAAAGAAGCGGTTGCCGATTTTACCCAAGTCATTACGCTAAAACCTGATATGGAAGAGGCGTATTATGAAAGGGCAATGATTTTGACGAATATGGGTGATTTTGTGAACGCGACAAAAGATTATACCAAATTGCTAACACTTAAGCCCAATGAAGCGATCTATCATAAAGGCATGGGGGATGTGCATTTGAAAAATAATAAACTCCCGCTCGCGCTCAAATCTTATAGCCGCGCCATTGAGCTTCAGCCTCAAAATGGCAATTATTATAACACGCGCTCCTATGTTTATGATTTGATGAAGGATTATTTGAGTGCTATCAAAGACTTGGATAAAGCCATTGAATTAACCCCCGATTTGGCAGAGGCTTATTACAATCGCGGAGTAATTAATGAGCGACAAGGACGTTACGAATCAGCGATTTTGGATTATAATGAAGCCTTGTTGATTAATGAAGAAAAATTTCATTGGCATTACACGCGTGGTAGAGCTTATTTTAAAATTAAAAAATACGAGGAAGCAGAGAGCGATTTTGAAAGAACCGTAGCGATTGATGATACTCATTGGGAAGCCTATAAAGGCCTGGCACAAATTGCAGAGGCAAAAGGACGTCGCGCAAAGGCGAAAGAACTGTATCAGAAAGTGCTGAAAATCAATGCAAAAGATACTGAGGCAAAGGCAAAAGTTGCAGAGTGGAGTAAAAAATAAAAATTATTGCAACACACCATTAAACCAATCCGATTTCCCATACTCAAAGAAATGTATTTCATCAAATGAGATAAGGATAAGTAGTTGATAGGTAATCGTTGAAACGTTATTTATATTATTCATTTTCAATTAATTATCCATTATTCTTTATCACCTATTGTTTATTTTTAAAAATTATAAAATCTTATGAAAAAGTTTCTTTTTGTAGCAAAAGCAGTATGTTCCGCAACTTTACTGATAGTATTAGTAACAGGTTGTCAACGTGAGCGTTGGATAGATAACGATGAGTTGGAAGTTCGCCGCAGTGTGATGGCAGAAGATTATTTTGATGATGCAAGTACTGTTACTGACCAAGCGATGTTGAGCGATGGCACGACTTTAGATAATTATAAAACGGATGGCGTAGGCGATGCTTTGGGCGAATGTGCTACCGTTACTCGCGATGAACCCAATAAAACCATTACCATTGAGTTTGGAAAGCAAACCGATGGCTCTTATGCAAATTGCTTGTGTAAAGATGGCAAAAATCGTAGAGGGAAAATTGTGGTAACTTATACAGGTGCATATCGTGAGGTTGGCACAGAAATTACTACCAATATGGTGGATTTTTATGTGAACGACAACAAAGTAGAAGGCACAAAAGTTGTGAAAAACATGGGGGAAAATACGGCAGGAAATGTATATTTCACCCTTCACGCTGATGGGAAAATTACCTTAGCTTCTAATAATCAAGTAATGACATGGGTAACAGACCGCGAGCGCGAATGGTTGGAAGGATTTGATACGAAAACTTGGGTTGATGATGTATATCGTGTTACAGGTGGAGGTTCGGGGGTAAAAGCAGATGGCTTGACTTACACCGTTCAAATTACCAAAGCCTTAATTCGCAAAGTAGCTTGCCGCCAATTTGTAGCTGGAATAGTAGAAGTTACACCTGGTAGCAAAGCCAAACGTACCATTGACTTCGGAAATGGAGAGTGTGACAATGAGGCGGTGGTTTCTATCGGAAATAGGTCAAAAACCATTACGCTGAAACATTAAGTAGGTTTTTCTAGTTTATCAAAGGGAAATCGGAATCATACAAACTTTCGCTTTCCCTTTATCATTTTGACTTAAAAAGCAGTAGTTTTAATAATAATGAGTCATCTATTAAAAATGATTCATGGTGTTTAAATCCGCTCCCACGCTGCGAAGCGTAGGAGTTTTTTATTTTTTCTGCCTTACACATTCCGCCAAAGCATGGCGCACAGCCACAGGAAAACCCGATAATCCCGGAATGTCATTGTATTCCAACACAAAACAATTTCCATTCTTTTCCATCAATACATCAATCGCGATGATGTCGGCAGCAAGGTGTTGTTGTAGTTTTTGTACTTGCATTTTCAAGGTTTTTTCAGGCTCAATTTGCACAAAATCAGTCGTTTGTACATTTGCCTTCCAGTATTTCCCTTTTCTTGCCATCGCCCAAACTTGCTCTCCTATTGCTAAATAACGCAGGTCTTTTTCATAGT
>JBJXHA010000092.1:0-3562 GCA_046160275.1 Bacteroidia bacterium
AAAAATTTGATGATAAAGCCCTGCATCACAAAGGCTATCAATAATATGCCCCAAAATGGGTTTACCCGCCACAGGAATTAAAGGCTTGGGTTGTGTATGCGTATGTGGGCGAAGCTGCGTGCCAGCACCCGCTACGGGAATAACTGCTTTCATGGTGTTTTTTTGCTATATTTTTCACAAAGATAGCTGATTTAGGAATGTGAATAAAAATAAACTACGGAAAAGGGTGTTTTTTACCACAAAGTTTCACAAAGTTTTTTTACAAAGTAGCACAAAGTCTAGTGTTAAGGCATTTTTTTATCAAAAATCTCATTTTTCTGCCAATAATTTTTCTAAAAAAGCCTCTGTTTCTTGGGTAAAGGTTTGGTAATGCTTGCCTGTTGCAGGTCCTGAAAATCCTGTGTGAATTTTGCGCACTTTTCCTTTTTTATCTACAAAAATGGTGGTGGGGTACGCCATAATGTGATTTAGCATTGGCAAAGTGTTCGCGGCATCTTCTTTGTTTGAGGTACCTGCAATTAAAAAGTCATATTGGGCATTAAAATGCGTTTGGATTCGCTTAACGGCTGCGGCTGCTTTGTCAAAATCGTTGCTTCTTTCATAAGCTAATCCGATGATTTCCAAGCCTTTGTCATTATATTTTTTGTGCAATTCTGCTAAATATGCCGTTTCGTCCATACAATTTGGACACCAAGAACCCATTAGCTGCACAATTACTGCTTTATTTTTATATTTTGCATCTTGCAAAGAAACTTGCTTTTTTTCTACATTCGGGAAAGAAAAAGTAAAAGCCTCGTAGCCTTTTTTTAGATGTGTGAGGGTATCGGCAGGGCGCAAATTATGCATAGAACTTGAATCACGCATCGCCTCCCATTGTTCATAATGATGCAAACCTGAATAAAAAACACCTCTATCCAACAAAAACTGCGCTGCTCCTGCTTTCGCTGCATGAAGCATTGCCGAAAAATAAAAAGCGTGCGAACCATCAAAGCAAGTAAGAAACAACTCATCTTCTTTAACATAACCTTGCAAAAAGCGATAGTCGCCCGTTTCTGTAAGAAAAGTTCCCGTTAAAATGTTGCCTTTTTGCTCAAATTCCCCAATTGCATCATAAGGCGCGTTGGAATAAACATCAAACGTTACCGACCACCTACCTCCTGCTTGAAAATGAACTTGTGTCGTTTCCGATTCTCCCTTAAAACGATACGAAACACCTGCTTCTGCTGAAAAAGGTATCCTATTTTTATCTTTTCTGGCTCGGTTATGCCAAAAGCCCTTCATTTTTGTGCCATTTTCTTCGATTTTCGCAATAATTTCGGAATCAAAAATGGGCGATTTAATGTGAATCGAATCATTTTTAAAGAAATAATTCATCGGCAAACGCTCGCTTGCATTGTGTATTTGCACTTTTTCTGAATCCACGAGGGTGAAATTAAAAGGCAAAACCACTTTTTCGCGTTGCAACTCGGCTCGCCAAATCCCCATGTTAGGAGAAGTTTGCACCTTTTTTTGAGAAGAATTGCAGGAAAAAAGAAAGAGAAAACTAAGCGAAAGGAAAAAATATGTTTTCATCATAATTAACGGACAAAATAGAAATAAAAGATAAGGGAACAGAAACACTCTGCTCCGCAAAAGTAGAAATATCCTGCGAAATAGCGAAAAATTTGCTTGGGCAAACTTAACAATATAGGCAGCTTGAGCATTAACGCTCGAGCTGCCTACTATATCAGGACAAAATTCGTTACTTACTGGGTGTATGTTTCAAAACTTCCAACAAAAATCCCCAAAACTTTTGTACCGAAGTAATGCTTGCACGCTCATCGGGGGAATGTGCGCCTTTGATAGTCGGACCGAAAGAAATCATGTCTAAGCCTGGATATCTTTCACCCAAAATGCCGCACTCTAGTCCCGCATGAATCGCCATGACTTTAGGTTGTTCGCCAAAAAGCTCGGCATATTTATGCTTCATCAAATCTAAAATTTCGGAAGTCGGATTAGGTGCCCAACCCGGATAAGAACCCGTATGCTCTACTTTGCAGCCCATCAAGCGAAAAGGTGCGCCAACGGTATGCGCCACATCATGTTTGCTTGATTCAACCGAACTTCTTTGTAAACTTTGACTCACAAATTTCCCCTCTTTTACAATAACTCGCGCAAAAGAAGAAGAGGTTTCTACCAAACCCGCAATCGCAGAACTCATACGAAATACGCCATTGTGGGCAGCATGAATCGCTTGGGTAATGCGTTGTGTATCAGCGAGAGAAACGGCAGTTTTCGGTAATTCACAACTGTCTATGTTAATGGCTAAACCTGCATCTTGAAGGGAAAATTCGGCTTTGATTTCCTGCGCACGCGCCTCAAATTCCGCAAGATAGCTCTCATCTGTTACGATAATTGTGGCAAAAGATTCGCGTGGAATGGCATTCCTTAAACTTCCGCCATTGATGTCAACGATTTGTAACCCATATTTTTCTGCATCATACATCAAACGGTTCATAATTTTGTTGGCATTTCCTCTTTCCAAATGAATTTCCACCCCTGAATGTCCCCCTTTTAAGCCATTGACCACCATGCGATAGGCTTTTGCGTTGGCAGGAACCGCTTCTTCCGCGTATTCATAACTGGTATTTGTATCAATTCCACCTGCGCAACCAATGGAAAATTCATCGTCATCTTCGGTGTCTAAATTCAACAAAATTTTCCCCGCTAATTTCCCTTTTTCCAACTGAAAAGCTCCCGTCATGCCCGTTTCTTCGTCAATCGTAAACAAAGCCTCCAAAGCAGGATGCGCAATTTCAGTCGAAGCCAATAATGCCATAATTGCCGCCACACCCATGCCATTGTCCGCGCCCAAAGTTGTACCTTTTGCTCTCACCCAATCGCCATCTATGTAGGTTTCAATGCCTTGCGTATCAAAATCAAAGTTTGTATCGGCATTTTTTTGATGCACCATGTCAAGATGGCTTTGCAAAATCACCGTTTTACGCCCTTCCATACCCGCAGTCGCAGGTTTTTTGATAATCACGTTACCAATTGCATCGGTGTACGTTTCCAAATTCAAACTTTTCCCAAACGCCTGCATAAAAGCAATCACACGCTCCTCTTTTTTAGAAGGGCGCGGCACTTGGTTCAAGTCCTCAAAATAATTCCAAACCGCTTGGGGTTCTAAGTTTCTTATGCTCATAAACTTTTATTTTGACACAAAGATAGAAAAAGGTTATTGCTTGCGCAAATTTGTTTTTTGGGGGGGAAATTTCTGTTTAATCAAGAAAAATATCGTTTTTTGAGCGAATACTAGCTTATTTTAATTTTACCTCCACTCGCTTCTTTGCTATATCTATCCACATCCAATCACTTTCATCGCTATCAAAAATACAATCTATCATTTCTGTTCCTTTGGCGTATCTTCGAAGCGAATATTTCCCAAAATGTATGACCATTTCATATTCCGTTTGTCCATCTGTTCCTATCCATGCCTTTGTAATAATTTTTCTTGAATCATTTACCTGCTTCTTTGTCAATTGAGAATCAGGGAAAACATCACAAGAAATGCCATCACACC
>JBJXHA010000093.1:0-10570 GCA_046160275.1 Bacteroidia bacterium
GTCAGTGGAATGGGGTTGTGTGTGTGTGTGTGTGTGTGTGTGTGCGCGCTGAGAGAGACTGTGTTTTGATTACAGGACTCCTGCATTTGGTACAGCAATCGTTGGTAGAACGGTTGCAACAACGCATTTTTGCGAGGGCTGCCTTTGAATTTACCTTTCGCCTAACGCACCTCCCGCATCAAACCCTAAAAGAACATTATCCACCTTCTTTGTCCAATCGCTTTTTTGATGTATTGAACGTGCAAAAAGGTTTACCCAAGCTTTTGATTGATTTTTCGGCTGCTTTGCTGCAATTAATCTTTGGGCTAATCCTGCTTTCTTTATATCATTCCTTTTTTGTGTCTTTCGGTGTTTTCATGTTGTTCATACTGGTTTTTATCCTTATCCTCACTTGGAATAAAGCACTTCAAACTTCCTTAAACGAGTCAAAATATAAATACAAAGTTGCTGATTGGTTGGAAGAGGTGATTCGTAGCGTTATCCCTTTTAAATTGACGAGCAACGATTTTTCCATGCAAAAAACAGATAAACTCGTTTATAATTATATTAATTATCGCAAAAAGCACTTTTCTATCTTAAAACTTCAATTCCTAAATTTCACCTTGTTCAAAACCCTGATTACAGGAGGTTTGCTGATTTTGGGGAGTATTTTAGTCCTTCAAAATGAGCTGAATTTAGGGCAATTTGTAGCATCAGAGCTGATTATTTTGATTGTGATTGCAGCTTCTGAAAAATTAGTTACTTCCATTGAAGTATTATTTGATGTGTTGACAGCAGTGGAAAAAATGGGAGGTATCACAGATTTGGAGATTGAGAAAATGGAAGGCATGGACTTCGCTACTGCCGATAACGGAAAGGGTATGAAAATTGGATTACAACAGCTTGGCTTTCAATATGAAGCCGTAAAACACCCTATTTTGAGTGATTTTACATTGGAAATCCCTGCAAATGAGCGTGTGTGTATTGCAGGCGTAAGCAATTCAGGAAAATCTACTTTATTGAAAATGATTGCAAGCCTATATCCCCAAACACAAGGTGTTCTCACATATAATGATTTACCTAGAAATAATTTTAGTTTAGGGTCTTTAAGGGCAAGAATGGGGGTAGTTTTCCGTGAAGATGTGGTTTTTCAAGGCTCTTTACTCGAAAATATTACCCTTGGGCGCGAAGGGCTAGGTTTGGCAGAAGTACAGGCGGTTATCGAAAATGTACTTTTGTTGCCTTTCGTTCAATCCTTACCCGAAGGTTTGGCTACCGAAATGCGGGCAGAAGGATATGGTTTGCCGAGTAGTGTCATTCGTAAAATCTTGTTGGCGCGAGCTATTATTCATCATCCTCGTTTGTTGCTCATTGACCATTCAATTTCTGACATAGAACTTGACGAAAGAGAGCAAATCCTTCGTTACCTGATTCAACCAGACCATAATTGGACAATGATTATTGTTTCAAATCGCGCATCAGTTGCGGCAAAATGTTCGCGCATTATTGTATTAAAAGATGGAAAAGTAGGGCAAGATGGTAAGTGGGAGAACATTATCCAAGTAGAAGAAAACACGCATTTGTTTTTTTAATTAATGAATCATTATGCTAAATATATCTGAAAATAAAGTCGCGCCTTTCATCAATGAAAAGAACTACAAAGCCTTCCAAAATTTCACCTATCCTAAAGGTGCAAGAGGCTTGAGTTGGGTTATTTTGTTAATATTATGTGTATTGATTGCCTTTATGTTTGTGCCTTGGACACAAAATATTGAGGCTTCGGGAAAGGTTACGCCTTATTTGCCCACAGAACGACCACAAACCATTAATACAATTATTCCCGGACAAATAAAAAAATGGTATGTCAAAGAAGGCGACCTCGTGAAAAAAGGAGATACGATTGTTTATTTAACAGAAATAAAAGACGCTTATTTTGACCCTAATCTATTGGATAGGACAGGTTTACAAATTCGTTCTAAGGAATCGTCTTTGATGAGTTATGAGCAAAAAGCCATGTCACTGAGTAATCAAATTTCTGCGCTCGAAAATGCGATGGAAATGAAAATGGACCAAGCAAAAAACAAAGTGCGGCAGATTGAATTGAAAATTTTGACCGATAGTTTGACTTGGATTGCAGAACAAGCTGCCTACTCAATTGCAACTGAGCAGTTGCAACGCCAAGAGGAATTATATCAAAAAGGTTTGAAATCGAAAACGGAATTGGAGGCAAGGCAACTGAAATTGCAAGAGGTGAGGGCAAAAGTGGGTTCGGCAGAAAACAAATTGAATGTGAGCCGCAGTGAATTGAAAAATGCAATTTCTGAACTTGGAAACATTGCCAATGAATATGGCGAAAAGTTGGCGAAATCAGAATCTGATAGACAAAGTGCGATTTCTGACCAATTTTCAACGGAAGCCGAAATTTCTAAAATGCGCAATCAATTTTCAAACTACGCCATTCGTCAAGGCTTTTATTATATCACTGCACCCAAAGATGGCTACATCGTCAAAGCCCTGAAAATGGGGGAAGGCGAAACACTGAAAGAAGGAGAACCCATTGTCAACATCATGCCCGAAAAATTCCAAATAGCGGTAGAACTCTATGTAAAACCCATGGATTTGCCTTTAATTCAAAAAGATAGTACCAAAGTTCGCCTGCAATTTGATGGCTGGCCTGCCCTTGTGTTTTCAGGTTGGCAAAGCACTTCTTTTGGTACTTTTGGCGGGAAAGTAGTAGCAATGGATAATGTGATTTCTGAAAATGGGAAATATCGTATTTTAGTAACACCCGATGGGAATGAGCAAATATGGCCTGATTTAATCAAAACAGGAACAGGCGTAAAAGCCTTTGCAATGCTAAAAGATGTACCCATTTGGTATGAACTTTGGCGAAAACTCAACGGCTTTCCTCCTGAATTTTACAAGGACAAAAAAGCGGGGAGCGAAAAGGAAAAAGAGGAGAAAAAAGAAGAGGAAAAGAAAAAGTAGGTTTAGCTTTTTCAGCGTTCAGCGTTCGGAACTTTATAAAAAGTTCCGAACGCTGAAAAATACAAATTAAAACAACTTTTAACATAAATATGAAGAAAATAATATATACTTTATCGTTCTATATCTATCACTTTATTTGTCATTGCGCTCGCAATGACAGCCGCTTTCTATCGTTGCAGATTCTTATTTTATTATTTCTATCTCCTTTCTCTCTTGCCTTCACGCAGAACGATTCTACGCAAATTACCTTGACTCAACTGTTTTCAGTCATCGACAAATATCACCCTGTTGCCAAGCAAGTTGCGCTGCTTTCTGATGTGGCAAAAAACCGAATTATGCAGGCAAAAGGCGCGTGGGATCCCTATTTTTATACATATAGTAGCGGCAAAACACACAAAGGCACAAACTATTTTTCTTTGTGGGAAACAGGCTTGAAAATTCCTACTTATTATGGGGTTGATTTTAAGGTTGAATATGAAAATAATGGCGGGAAATATTTGAATGAGGAACATTCTGTTCCTGGTAATGGCTTATTATTAGCGGGTTTGTCTGTTCCTTTGGCACAAGGTTTATTGATTGACCAGCGTAGAACGACCTTAAAACAAGCCGAAATTTTCAAAAAGTCAGTAGAATGGGAGCAAATTCAAGCCCTCAATGAAGTGTATTATGATGCTGCGGTGGCTTATTATGAGTGGTCCTTGGCACAGGCGGAAGTCGAAGTATTGCAAAAAGCCTATCAAGTCAGTTATCAGCGTTTGCAAGGGATTAAGGAACTAAGCAGATTGGGCGATAGGGCAAAAATTGATACTTTGGAGGCTTTTTTACAAGTGCAAGCGCGACAATTTGATTTGAATAATGGAAAATTGAAGTTCAAAAATCAGGCTTTGTGGGTTTCTAATTTTTTGTGGAAAGAAAATGACACCCCCGTAGAATTGGCAGAGGAGATGAAACCGATTTCTCTGACAAGTTTTCCGATTCGCTTATTTTCGCAAGATGATTTGCAACTTACCGTAAATCAATTGGGTATGAAACATCCTGCGATGCGTTTGTATCAATTAAAATTGGCGAATTTGGAAGTAGAAAGGCGATGGAAACAAGAAAAGTTAAAGCCCAAAGTAAATTTGGAATATAATATGTTGAGTCAAGAAGTGGGAAAAACGCCCATTTTTTACAAAAATCCTTTTACCGATAATTACAAATGGGGCTTGATGGTGGCAATGCCTTTGTATTTGCGTGCCGAGCGTGCAGATTTGGCAATGCAAAGATTGAAAATTCGAGATACTGAGTTGGCAATGCAGCAAAAACAACGAGATTTAGGCACAAAAGTCAAAACCTATTACAATGAAGCGCAAAACTGGCAAAACCAAGTGGAGTTGTATAATTCGATGATTCAAAATTACCAAACGATGCTAACTGCCGAAGAAACCTTATTTCAAAATGGTGAAAGTTCCGTTTTCCTTATTAATTCGCGCGAGAGCAAACTCATCGAAGCGCAAAACAAAGCCCTTGAACTTCGCTTCAAATTCTTCAAATCCATTGCAGGTATGACTTTTTCCGCAGGGCAATTTTATCAGCCTACCTCAAGAGGTTTAGAGGGAGAATAAAAAATACTAAAAAAAGTAACATTCTTTCCAAAATGTTCGTATATTGCGACACGCTTAGGCGATATTTTTAGTAAATGCGATGAAAAATTGGACAAAACAACGATTAATGAAGGCTTTTGGCTTGAAAGCGGTAAAGTGGCACCCTGCTTTAGATGAATGGCTTTCGCAAAAAGTAGAAATTACAGAGGAGGATAAAACCTATCTCACGATGTTACGCGAGAATAGTTTAGAAAGAATTGACGACTTTAATAACAAAGAATTGTTGTTGAAAGTCATAGGCCCTTTGTTGACTTGGATTCATTTCGACATGGAAAAATATAGCGGCTTTGCAGATAGAGCTTTACACGCTGAAATTGAGGAGGAAATTCTGCACATTGTACCCGATTTTTTGGTGGCAAGTGGCACACAAGAGCCTGAAACGCCTTATTTTTGCCTCATTGCCAATACTTTAGCCGATTTGAATGGCGATGCTGCGGGGCAATGTTTGGCGGCAATGTTGGCGGCTCAAAAAAATGCAGCCCCTCAAAATCCCGTTTATGGCTGCTACATTATCGGGCGGAGTTGGTATTTTATGATTTTGCAGTTGGATAAATTTTGCATTAGCAACGTTTATACTTTTACCCAAGACGATATTTTTCAGATTTTTACGGTGCTAAAAAGCCTAAAAGAAAAAGTGCTGATTTATACACAGTAAATATGTAAAGAAGGCGATAGCTAAAAAATTCGGAACTCTTCGAAGAATTCCGAGCTTTTTAGATATCGCATTGAAATGTCTTAATACCGAACGAACACAAAGCGGGCATCATTTTCTGCGACCAAAAAAATACAAGCCTTGTTTTCGCTATCTTCCAATTTCTCTTTGAGGGCAGCCAAACCTTCATTGGGAATAAGTTTCCTTTTTTGAAATTCTTCCAAAATCGAAACAAAGAAATACCAATTTAAGTGCATATCATCGCGGCTAAAAATAGGTTTCCCAATTTCAAGCCATTGATGAGAGGCGATAAAAATAGGATAATCGGAAATATTCTCAGCAATAATCTGCTTACTAATCGCTTGCAAATGCGCTTTTACTTGTTCAAAGTCGTTTTGAAAAGATTCTAAGGTAAGTTCTGTTATCATATATTTTAGGTGTTTTTATAGGGTTCAGAACTTTTTAGAAAGTTCCGAACCCTAAAAGATTATATTTGTATTATTTTTTACAAAACAAAATCCACAAAGAAAAAAGAATTAAAGGGAGACTTAATATCTGCCCCATTGACAAAAAAGAAGAATCGGTAAGAAGTACAGAATTGTTGGCTTTGGTAAATTCGAGCAAAAAGCGTGTGCCAAACATTCCCAATAAAAATACGCCTCCTACTTTCCCCTCACTTCTCAAATGCACGCCTTTTTTGAGCATATAAAATAAAATTCCCAATAAAATAAGGTAGGCAATCGCTTCATATAATTGAATCGGGTGGCGCGGAATATCGTCTTTTGCTTTAAAAACAAAAGCCCAAGGCACATTAGTAGGCGTTCCTACGATTTCGGAGTTAAATAAATTTCCGATTCTCACACAAATTGCACCTGCGGTAATTGCGGCTACCCCTCTATCTCCCAGCCAAAAAAAACTTTTTTTGAGATTCCATTTAGCAAATGCCCATATAAAAATAACTAAGGCGAAAGTTCCACCATGACTTGAAAGCCCCCCTTTCCAAAACTGTAAAATTTCGCTGGGGTGTTCGGAAAAATAGGTGGGGTTATAAAAAAGGACTTCAAACAACCTTGCGCCAACTACCGCAGAGATTGCCCCATAAATCCACATATAGCTCACCTTTTCGCTGTCAATATTTTCAAGACTAAAGAGATAACGCAAAATAAAATAGGCAATCCAAAGCCCGCTTGCAAACAATAAACTATACCAAAGAAAAAAACGCCCCCCGATTTCGAATGCAATAGGAGAAACCTCCCAAATAATGGCATTTATCATGTTAAAACCCAAATTAGGGGGTAAAATTACGCCTTTTTCTGAGATAGAAAAATACGGGGTAGAAAAAATGAAGGAAAATATGGAAATTTATAACGACAAATTAGGTTTATTTCGAGCAAAGTACTATAATTGCGGCATTAAATCCCAAGTTTATGAAACGTATCAAAATACTCGTTGTTTTACTGGTAATGCTAGGCACTCTCCCATTTGGTTGTCAAAACCAATGTCCTAGTGGTAATGAAGAATATTTCAACATTAGAGGCATTTATGCCACAAATCGCGTGCAGCAACCTGCCAATAATTTGGATTATCTTGCCGATGATGCCTCTGTGCAGTGGGACAATTACCGCTTGCACCTCGAATACAATATGTCATTTTTTAGTATGAATGACAGTTGGGGCAATCCTTTTGTAAATGTAGCTTATGCGCAGGATTCTTGGATTCGTCGCGATTGCAAACCTGCGGGCAGCAGTGGCTCAAAAGAAACTTTGAAAAATATTCGCATCGTGAATGTGAATGGGATTCAAGTGTGGGATAGCGAAACCAATGATTATGTAACGGTTCCTGCAAATACAGATATTTCTAATCTCTGGAATGTGTATGACAAAACTGCAAATAATTGGATTTCCCTAGCCGATTATTTAGCAAAAACACAAAGTCCATTGAAAGAAAGTTTTGGGTTAGTATTAGCATTAAATAAACGCATAAAAGCAGGCGATTTCAAAGCGGCTGTAGAATTTTCTCTTACCAATGGTGAAAAATATACAGAGAGAAATAAGTCTGTGGTTTTATACTAACGCTATGGGTTGCAAGTAAAAACCTTCTGTAATAGATGTCAACATCTGTTACAGAAGGTTTTTGACAGTAAACTATAGGTTGTGTGCTTTTGTTTATGGAGGAAGATAACAAGTTATTACTTACATTTCCCCGTTGTATGTGAGATAACACCCGAACATTCCGCAAAACAAGCATTGTCGTAGGTTTTGTTATCACACCCACAAACAGGCACTAATTCTTTGGTACAAGAGCAATTTCCTGCATTTTGAGCTTTTTCTGTGTCGATGCAACCGTCAATTTTTCTCACACAACCGAAAAGAATAAACGGAAGTAGTGCTAAGAATAGGCTTTGATTTAACCATTTTTTCGTCATCATAAGCATAAAAAAATCAAATTATTAAATAGAAAAAGACAAAAAACAAGCTCAATTATTTTATATAGAAAATGAATTTGGAGGTTGTGCGCTTTTGTTTATGGAGAAAGATAAGAAGTTATTACTTACATTTCCCCGTTGTATGTGAGATAACACCCGCACATTCTGCATGACAGGCATTGCCGTAGGTTTTGTTATCACAACCACAAACAGGTGCGTATTCTTCGGTACAAAAGCAATTTCCTGCATTTTTAGCTTTTTCTACATCAATGCAACCGTCAATTCTTCTAACACAACCGCAAACAACAAACGGAAGTAGCACTAAGAATAGGCTTTGATTTAACCATTTTTTCGTCATCATAAGCATAAAAAAATCAAATTATTAAATAGAAAAGGACAAAAAACAAGCTCAATCTCAATTATTTTAAAAAGCGGGAGAATTGTTTTATGTAGAAAACGAATTTGGTAGCCTATTTGCTGCATATCACCAAAAAAACTTTGAAAGTTGCCGATGAAACGGCAATTTTAACCTTACAAGTAAAAATATGCAATCGCTTTATTTATCCTTAATATCTTTGTAAGGTAAACACATTTCAGAACAACGATACACCTCAGTGATGTATAACGTATTTAGTTTTTAACAATTTAATAATTCTTAATTTAATATTTATATGCGTAAAGTATTTTTCTTTTGCCTTGCCAGTATGTTATGCTTAGTTGCGAATGCACAAACATTCATTGGAAATCATCCATTACAACTTAGCGCAACAGGTACAGTTTCGCAAACGACCTTAAATAGCGATCACGTAGTAAGTTCCCTCACTATGTCAAATCATACATGGGAAATTCTCTTTAAGACAGAAACACTAAAATTTGGCGCAAATGCTACTCAGTTGCAAGTGCTTAATAATGTATTCTCTCTTCCCAGTAACCGCTTGATGAAACTAACAATTGATGTTCAGAGCGCGAACTTTAATTTCTCTAACAACTTAAGTGTTCAAAACCTACCTTTAGCGGGGCAATTACATTACAACAATCAGGTAGCTCCTGTGCCTGTGACGTTAAACCTTAGCTACAACAAAGCTACAAATGAGTTTACTTATACCTTTAGTGGAAATGTAAATTTGACAAATGTAGGTTTAAGTGCTGCTAATGCTTCTGCTGATTTTAATGATAATGTTACTATCTCAGGTGGAGGTTCACTTACAAAACGCTAGGGCTTGGATTGTTTCTCGACCTTTGCAAAAAATCTTCTCAAACCTAGTATCAAACCATTGTATTAACATAAATATTAGGTGTGAGAAGATTCCTACAAAATAGTAGTCAAGAAACGAACGTAAATATGGTGATTAAGAGATTCATTTTTAAACATACTTTTAACAGACAAAAAATTTTGTTATGTATAAATTTTTACGAATTAGCTTATTTTGGGCATTAACAGGTTGGTTTTCGCTTGCTACGGTAAGGGCACAAGCTCCCGAGCAAGATTGTTTCAATGCACTTCCTGTGTGTCAAAGCGTTTTTCAACAAGCACAATCTTATCAAGGCGAAGGAAATAATCCAAACGAAATTAATCCTGCAAGTTCTTGTTTAGCAACCGGAGAAAACAATGACGTTTGGTATATCTTTACAGTTCAACAAGCAGGTAATTTATGTTTTACGATCACTCCAAACAATGCAGGCGATGATTATGACTGGGCATTGTTTGATTTGACAAACGCATCTTGTGCTGATATTTTCACAAATCCAGCCTTAGAAGTGTCTTGTAATTTCTCTGCAAATATCGGTTGTGGGGGAGCAACAGGCGCAAATGGACAACAAGCAGGTCCTTGTGGAGGACAAAACGAACCTTGTGTTCCTGTGGTTGCGGGGCAAACGTTTGTTTTAAATGTAAGTAATTTCTCTAGCTCACAAAGTGGTTATACTCTAGATTTTGGTGCATCAAGTGCTGTAATTTTTGACAATATTCCTCCTCAATTACAACCTGTTACAGTTCCTTGCGGTTCTGCCAATATAGAAGTTTCTTTTTCAGAAAACGTACTCTGTAATACAGTTCAGGCTTCTGATTTCGTTTTGACGGGACCTGCGGGTGTTTATACGATTACAAGTGTTACAAGCGCAAACTGCGCAGCAGGCGGAACTTTTGAGGATTTATATACGATGGCAATTAGCCCAGCTCCAGTAACAGGAAGTTATACCTTAACAGTAGTAAACAATATTACGGATAACTGTGGAAATATTTGCCCTATCAACTCACAAACGACTTTCAACATTAGCTTGAATTCGGTGGTTGTAAGTGCAGCTCCCGACCAAATTTGTGCAGGGGAATCTACCGTATTATCGAATAATTTTAGTAGTACTCCAGGCTATGTTTTCTTATGGAATCCTGGAGCTTTGGCAACGCCAACCATCACCGTCAATCCTTCGGCTACTACTTTATATACGGTTGCCGTTACTGACCCTAATGGTTGTGTGTCTAATGGTCAGGCAACAGTTACCGTTAAAGCTGTACCTGCGGCTACTTTTAGCGTTTCCTCAAGTAGTACTTGTGCAGGTTCAAGTGTTGTGGCAACTTATACTGGTGTGCCTACTGCAAGTACTGGGTTCTCATGGAATTTTGGTACTTCGCCTCAAGTAAGCCCTGCAAGTCCTTTTGCTCCAGGTCCTTATACAGTATCTTGGAATAATCCAGGTACTGAAACGATTTTCCTACAAATTAGTGAAAATGGTTGTTTGGATTCGTCATCTCAAGTAATAACGGTTTCTACTCCTGTTTCTGCATCTCTCGCTGTCCCCGACAGCATCTGTATCAATTCAGCAAATAACATTGTTTATACAGGGACATTGGCGGATACTTTGATTTGGGATTTTGGCGGAGCAGTG
>JBJXHA010000094.1:0-4010 GCA_046160275.1 Bacteroidia bacterium
TAAGAAGAAAATAGTAGTCGAGATTTACCATGATTCGACTGCACTCAATGTAATGAACAGCATTTATTTCCAATTAGAGACATTTGTAAAACCATTTCAATACCTAAAGACTTGGATATTGGAAGATAAATCTGGAGTGAAATTAGATATGCTTGAATTTTTGGCAATTTCTCCTGCAAAAGACATTTTTAACCCTCGGTACGAATGGACAATAAAAAAACTAAAAGAGCCCCATCAGCAATTGGAAAGTTATAGCAAAATTGACGACTGGTTTCCCCTCGGAATAATTAAATAATAAATCACACAGAACAATCGCTTCCCTAAATTGCTTCTCAAGCGTCGCACACTCGGGAAGCGCAACAAAAATCAAAAACATTATTCATTTGCTTAAGTGAAAATCAAAAATAAAATGACGAAAAATCAAAAAGTATTTATTGGGCTTGCTGCTATGATTGCCATAATTATCATGGCATATCTTTATTTTGAAAACCAAAAGATAAAAAAAGAAAAAAAAGAACTTGAAGCCGATAACCTAAAATTGATATACGACAGTATCCATAAGAATTCTAATTTTTCTAATGAAGTAAAAGGACAACTTGAAAAACTTGTTATAAAATTCAAGAATGTAAATCCAAAGATTTCAAATGAAATTGCACAAGCGTTGCAATTAATTCAAATAGGACAAATTGAAAATGCAATTGAAGATTTGGCAAAAATAATTGAGAACCTACTCAAGGAGCACTACCACAGCGATCACAACTTCAAAACCTGGCTAGGTAAAAGAAAGGCTGATTTTCAAAGTAGATTAGAGTTTTGTAAGCAAGAGAATAAAATAAATAAAGTTGAATTTGGCTTTTTCATTGCAGTGAAAACGATAAGAAATGAAGAGGACCACGAATTAGATGTGAACCTACCGAATTATCTTAACATTTCTGGTTTGATAATAGGAATTGGTGGAATACTGAAAATTGCATCGCTAGTTTATCCAAATTTTTCAGAAATAAAAGGCTGACTAAGCCGATAAACAACTAAATGCTTAGATCTCTGCGTGGCTGTCAACCACCCGCTTAAGGTAGCGGTATGACAGTCAATCCTGCTTGCCAACTGAAAACATTAAAAATAAATTGCCAATGTTCAATTTATTCAATGCAACTCCTACGGAACTTGATTCAAAGTTGAATGACCTTTCAAGTAAAATTCAACAAGCTCAGCCTTCTCCTTTTGGCGGCCCAACTAAAAGTGATTGGGACAGTATTTTTGAACTTTGTAAAACGATTGCTAACGATTTTAAAAACGTTCGATATCCAACTAAATCAGAAGGAGAATCTGCTTGGCAAAAATTTGTCAGGTTAAGAAACCAGGCTTATGATACTCGAAAAAACCAATCACAAAATCGCTCTGAAAAACATTTTGATGAACTAATGAGCAGATTAAAGTCAGCCGATTATGACAAATTTGCCGATGTTATTTTTGGGGAAATCTTGTCATTTGGGATTTTGAAAACAAAGGCAGATGAGATGAGATCTGCTGGCCAAGAATTAAGAAAAATAGGAGAGCATTTCATATCTGTAAAATATGAAATGACAAAAGAACATAGCGCGCGAGTTATGGAACGAATGGTTGAAGTGAGAGAACACCATAACGATTTCTGGGGAAAGTATAATAGTTATCAAGTGGAAAAGGATAAAGCGTATAAAGAGAAGCAAAGGGCATGGGAGGAGCGAAAAAAGGAAAATGAAAGAAAACAGAAAGAATGGGAGGCAAAAAAAATTGAACGGGAAAGAAAACAGAAAGAATGGGAGGCACGAAAAATTGAACGAGAAAGAAAACAGCGTGAATGGGAAGCTCGAAAAATTGAACAGGAAAGAAAACAACGCGAATGGGAAGCTCGCAAAATTGAACGTGAAAGGAAACAACGTGAATGGGAAGCTCGACAGGCTGAATATCAAAGAGAGAAAGAAAGAAAACAATATGAATGGGAACAAAGAAGAGCAGAAAACGAAAGAAAAAAAAGAGAATATGAAGAAAGGAAAGCAAATAGAGGAAGTGGGGGCAGAAAAAAAGGAGGTGGGGGCTGTTACATTACGACAGCCACCTGTCAAACTTTGGGTAAGCCAGATGATTGTGATGAACTAAATGCAATTCGTTCATTCAGAGACAATTGGTTATTCTATCAAAAATTAGGACCTGAAATTATTGAAAGGTATTATGAGATCGCACCCAAAATAGTTTCGTCAATTGAAATCAATCAATGTTCGGCTGATATTTACCAAGATATTTGGACAAACCATTTATCAACCTTCTTTTATCAAATTCAACAAAAGAAAGAAGGAGCTGCGTTAAAAACATATCTGAAAATGGTGAATGAATTGGAATCAAAATATTTGATTTGAACGTAGCAAGTAACATGCCTGTTAGCGCAAAGTATTCGCTGCCAAATCTTAACCCAGCGATTTGTGTTCTTTGATATTTTTGAAGAAGTCGAGTATGGCGCATGCGGAGGGTGATGTCGAGGCGTTGAAGGTATTTTTCACTTATGGCTACTGTTTTGAATTTATTTTTAAAATTTGCCATGCAAAAACTTACCCATGCAAAAAAGAAATCATTTTGATCTTTTCGTTGAAGAAATTTCAAAATCTTTTAAATTTGAAAATCTTGATAAAATTTCAGACAATCCAAAAGGGATGGTACTTTTCACGACGATCATTACAAAACTGGCTGAATTTCAGGAATTAAAAAATTTGTTCAAAAGGGATTTTTTGCCAGCCGTAAGCAGATCGATTGTTGCAAGCAAAAGAGAACTACATAATTCTAAGTATAAAAAACTTTTATTAGAGTATATATCTAATGGTGCTGCCAACGAAATGTTCAATGAGACTGTGAGACTTGGGTACATCGCATTATATCATAAATATGAGAGTTTTGTTACGTTAGTGATCAAGGCATATGACAATTTTTATGAGGAAGAATTTACAAAAAAAGAAAGTATTAAAGCTTTTGCCAAACGAGAATTTCAAGTAGAAAAGTGGCCTCTACTCGGAATAAGTATCGACCGGATAAGGTGGATTTCTAATTGCGTAAAGCATACTGATGCTTTTCCAATACATCCACACGACCCGGCTTTTATTAACCATCCTAAAGACAAAAAGCTGGTTCTATCAAAAGATGAATTAATGCAGGACATGGATATAGTTCACACTTTTTGTCAAGGTTTGATGCAGTATGTCAGTAGTGTCGGAGCTTTCAAAATGTTGTCAGAAATCGACTCAGATCCTGATGAGAAAACGGAGAAATTATTAAACACTGCAAAAAAGCAAATAGAGGAGGCAGCTTCTTTATTAGCCAAAATTTAATTCGTAAAATATAATTCAAAAATCATGAGTAAACAAAGACCAACTAACGCTCCAAGCACGACTGGAAAACCCTCTGGTGGCAATAGAGGTAACAATCCGCCGCAGCCCAAACCAACGCCGAAGCCCGCTCCCCCTTCACCGAAAAGATAAATATGGCAAGAACTCTGCCCTCCTGCCCATGCTTCCTAAACGTCGCACGAGCATGAGGGCCAACGTTGGCACCAATAAGAGGGGGTAGCCGAGCGCGGCACGGATAGCGGGGCATTGACGGCGACGACGGCGAAAAATATTGATTATCAGCGATTTTTAGCAGACAGTGGGAAGACGTGGCTGGGTTTGGTTCGGGGCATTCGCCCGAATGATCCGTTTCCAGGCTTAAAAAATATCCGAGTGCAATATTGAATATAAAATATTGATTATCACCAGATTTTGGCGGACAGCGGGTTGGCGTGGCGGGTATGGTTCGGGGCATTCGCCCGAATGATCCGTTTCCAGGCTTAAAAAATATCCGAGCATGATGTTGAATATAAAATATCGTGCATAATTCCGGCCAAAGTGAACAGTAAAATCCGGTCAAAGTGAACAGTTGGAGAATGTGTTCAGCATAGTAGATTTCAAAGGTATAAAATTAGTCTTTTTGGAGGGTGTTTTTTCGCA
>JBJXHA010000095.1:0-2694 GCA_046160275.1 Bacteroidia bacterium
TAGGTTAATTTTACTTAAGAAAATATTTATGATTTTATTATATTAGTTAAATAAATTTTAAGGTTTTGTTTTTAGTTGCTTTTACACTCAAAGTAGTATTACATTTGTAAAAATATTATTTGTAGAAATAATAGTACAAATGTCGAAAAGTAAACTATATCTATTTTGTTTCTTTTTGCTTTTTCCTTTTGCTTTTTCTTTTGCTCAAAATGTACAATGGATTACATGGGAACAAATGATAGAAAAATCGAAGTATGAAAAGCGAAAAATTGTTGTTGATATTTATACCGAAGGCTGTATGCCTTGTAAAAATATGGACTTAACAACTTTTGCCAACCCTACGGTTGCCAAGTCGCTTAATGATTGCTATTATGCGGTTAAATTCGATGCTAAGCAAAAAAATGAAATGCATTATAAAGACAGAAATTATGAATACGATTGTAATCATGGTACTTGCTTTCATACTTTAGCTTTTGAACTCACTTCGGGTCAGTTGAGTTTTCCGAGTGTTGTTTTCCTTGACGAAAATATGAATATCATTCAGCAACTTCCCAATTTTCAAGAAGCCAATCATTTTTATAATGTAATGGGTTGGGTTTGTCAGAATTATTATAAGAAAATGCCTTTTAGCAACTATAAAAAAATAGTAGAGCGTAAGAAATAAAAAAAGCGGCCGATTGAATCAGCCGCTTTTTTTTATTTTTATTTATTCTTTTTTATCCAATCATGTATTGTGGTTTCCAAAGTTGCTAGCGGAAGACAGCCATAAACAAGCACCTCATTATGAAATTTGCGAATATCGAATTTTGCGCCAAGCTCAGTTTCTGCTTTTTTACGGAGCTCTCCGATTTTCAATTGCCCAATTTTGTAAGATAACGCTTGACCAGGAATTGCCATATAACGCTCAACTTCTGCACTTGTATTTTCTTCTGTTTCTGCTTCATTTTCAAGGGAATATGCAATTGCCTGTTCACGAGTCCAACCTTTATAGTGCATTCCAACATCAACTACAAGACGAATAGAACGGTGCATTTCCATACCCAATCTGCCAAAATATTGATAAGGGTCGGTATAAAGTCCTAATTCTTTTCCCAATGATTCGGTATATAAAGCCCAGCCTTCGCCATAAGCGCCATACCATAAAAAGCGGCGGAATTGTGGCAAATCAGTATTCTCTTGTTGCAAACTACATTGATAATGATGGCCAGGAATCGCTTCATGCAAAAATAAGGCTTCATCTTGAAAAACATTATAATCTTGCGGTTTCAAAACGGGGCAATAAAAAATACCTGGTCGTGTGCCATCAGGTGAGCCTTGCATATATTCTGCACTTGCAGAAGCCTCGCGGAAAGCCTCAGTTTGGCGAACTTCAAAACCTGTTTTCGGAACAAGATCAAATAATTTGACCAATTGTGGTTTCATACGTTCATGAATTTGATTGAACGCATCTATTGCTTGTTGGTCTTTAGTGTAAGGATGTAACGCTGGAAGTGTATTGACATGGGCAAAAAATGCTTTCAAATCGCCTTTAAATCCAACTTGTTCTTTCACTTTTTCCATTTCACCACGAATTCGTGCTACTTCACGTTGTCCTGTTTCAAATATTTCGTCAGGAGAAAGCGTAGTTGTCGTCCATTGTTTTGCTAAAAACTTGTAGATTTCTGGCCCTTTGGGAATTGCACCAATTCCGCTTGTTTCACGACAGTTGGGCAAATATTCTTTTTCTACAAAATCGTATAGACGTTGATATGTAGGATTTATACTTTCTGTAATCAGTTTTTTATACGCTTCTGTTAAGCGTTTTTTATCTGCTTCCGCAAAATCTTTCGGCATATTTTTTATCGGCGACCAAAAGATGCTTTTTTCTACTGGTGAAATCACCTCTTTGAGTTGCGGCGACATTTTAGCTGCTAATTTTTTAGGTAAAACGATGCCTTTTGCTACGCCTTCTCGCATATTCACAATTGCAGCATCAGCCCAAATCGTAAAACGACTCGCTCTCGCTAACCAATCATCATAATCTTTAACGGTTTTGAAAGGTTGTGCACCAGCTCCTGAACCCATTTGTGGCAATGCTAAATGAGCTGCATCAAACTGATTCAATGGCAATAAATGCATCGGTAATGACAAACCTTCGAGCGCAATATCACATTCCCATTTCAAAATATCATAACTTGCTTTATCATTAATGTCTATTTGATTTGGAGAGATACTTTCAAGTTGTTGCTTGTATTTTGTAAAAAAAGTACGCAATGTGTCTCGATAATTTTCCGAAATGTCAATCGGATAAAGGTGATTATAGCGCATATCACCCGCTTGTGTGGCTTGTATCGGAAATAATTTCAAGCGGTCTTGATAATAATTTTCGCAAATGCCTTTAATGTCTGCTTTTGCCATTGAGCTGGCGTTTTTAGTGTTTTGTCCACATCCCCAAAGCATCAAGCCAAAGAGTGCAGCGAGTGTAATTTTTTTCATAATCATAAATTATTAGTTTTGTCGCTTAAAAGTAATGCTTTTGGTTAATTAGTTGTTGTGTTTTTTGAAAAAAACTATGAAAACAAGAGAATATTCGACAGGAAATCTTAGTTTCATGATTTTGTATCATCTTATTTTCTTTAAAAACTTTTGTGATAAGGCTATGTAATTCTGACCTCAATCGAAAAAGTAAGGGTAAAACAATACCGAATAAATTCG
>JBJXHA010000096.1:0-5585 GCA_046160275.1 Bacteroidia bacterium
CCTTGCGAATGAAAGGTGTTTTGGTAACTCTTGCCTTTACTGCTTTTCCACGAATCATAATGTCAATTTCGCTACCTTCGGCGGATAAAGCTATTGGCACATAGCCCATACCCACGCCAATATCTAACATCGGACTCATGGTGCCAGAGGTAACAATTCCTACCACTTCGCCATTATGCGCAATTTCGTAATCATGGCGAGGAATCCCTTTGTCTATCATCTCAAAACCTACTAATTTTCGCGTCAAACCTTCAGCTTTTTGTTTACGCAACACATCAGAACCGATAAAATCGCCTTTTTTTAACTTCGTAATCCAACCCAAACCTGCTTCCAAAGGAGAAGTCGTATCGTTGATGTCATTGCCATATAACATATAACCCATTTCTAAACGCAAGGTATCGCGACAACCCAAACCCGTAGGAATCATACCGTGTTGTTCGCCAATTTCCATCAAATTATTCCAAGTGCGAACCGCATGGTCATTGTATAAAAAGATTTCAAAAGTACGCTCTCCCGTATAACCAGTTGTTGCTACCAAAGATTTTTCCGCCCCATTGTACGTACCCTTATGAAAAAAGTAAGTCCCTAATTGCGACAAATCAAAATCCGTCAATTGCTGCACAATTGTTTCCGCTTTGGGTCCTGATACGGCAATCAAAGAGGTTTCTGCCGAAATATCCAACAATTCTGCCCCTATACTTTTATTTGCCTCCACAATCCAATTCCAATCTTTTTCAATATTCGAGGCGTTTACAACAATCATGTACTCATTATCACGAATATAATACACAATACAATCATCAACAATCCCCCCTTGCGTATTTGGCAAACAAGAATATTGCGCCTTGCCATGATGTAGCGTAGAAGCATCATTAGAAGTTACTTTTTGAATTAACTCCAACGCTTTCGGTCCTTTTACGATGAACTCGCCCATATGCGAAACATCAAAAATACCTGCCGCTTGGCGCACAGCAAAATGTTCTGCCTTATCGCCCGAATAACGAACAGGCATATCGTATCCCGCAAAAGGGATAATCTTTGCACCCAATGCTTGATGGATGTCGTAAAGATGTGTTCTCATAAAATATAAAAAAATAATGGAGAATGAAAAATGGAGAATGAAAAATGGAGAACGAGAAAAGAAAAATTATTTTATAATTATCCATTGTTAACTATCAATTATCCATTATCATACGCCGCAAATTTCGCTATTTTTTTTGATATTGCAAGGAATTTAGGTGGGAAGCAGCAGATAAGAAAACTGCTATTCCTTTCGAAAGAATTATGTATTTTTGCACTCATTTTTGGGGGAAACTCAAAGCTAAATTGAAAAAAAATGCACACACTCATCCAGCAAAAAATAAGCGATTCGATTCAAGTAAAAACGGCAATGTTGGCAAATGAGGCTTTGCTATTGCAGGTTTTTGAGGTAATTCGATGCACAAGTGAGGCTTTGTTGCAAGGAAAAAGTGTGTGGTTTTGCGGCAATGGTGGCTCGGCGGCTGATGCTCAACATTTAGCAGCGGAGTTGTCGGGGCGTTTTTATAAGGATAGAAAAGCCTTGCCTGCCGAAGCCTTGCACGTAAATACCTCTTATTTAACGGCAGTGGCAAATGACTATGGTTATGAGGAGGTGTATGCGCGTTTGCTTGATGGTGTAGGTAAAACAGGCGATGTCTTGTTTGCTATTTCTACTTCTGGAAACTCATTGAACATTATAAAAGCGATAGAGGTGGCAAAGAAAAAAGGTTTGCTTGTGGTCGGAATGACAGGCGAGAGTGGCGGAAAAATGCTGCATTTATGCGATTATCTTTTGAATGTTCCCTCAAATAATACCCCACGTATTCAAGAAGCGCATATTTTATTGGGGCATATTGTCTGTGAAGGAATTGAGCTAAATTTATTTCCTTAAAGAACGAGTCAAAATTAAGGATGCTTATCTCTTTAGAAAAAACACAAAGTAGAAGAAGTTCTAGCACAAAGTTTCACAAAGAAACCCCCTTAACCGCTAACTTTGTGTCTCTTGGTGGAAAATACTTTGTGAAACTTTGTGGTAAAAAAAGCAAGCTGAATACTTTTTTTTTTACCTATTAGAAAACAAACAAAACGCTCTCATGTCATGTTTTAAATACACTGTAAATTAAGTTTTATTACATTTCGCCCTAATTGTCATATTGGAAATATCTTATCACGCAATGTGTTCAAGCTAGATTTGATAAGATATTTCCAATATGACCAGCCCGCAAAAAATATCAAAAAATTTGTTTTACAATGTATTAAATCATGGCAAACTGCTAATTTTTTAAAATATTTTTGCTTTTTTCCTTCAAAACGGTGAAATTTCATAAAATAACTGTAACTTCGCTACGCAATTTTCACGATTAAATTATTATACGATATGTTACAAGCCATTATTAATTTCTTTAAAAACTTATTTAGCGACCAGCGTCCAGAATATATTCCTCCTGTAAGAACCGAGCCAATTGCTATGCCTCATACCGAAGAGCCTGAAGTTGAGGTGCTTACAGAGCCAGAACTACTACCTCCGCCTAAAACAGAAGTAGAAATACCTACACAGCCCGAACCTATTTTTCCACCTAAAATAGAGGCTCCCGAAGTGGTGGTGGAAACGCCTACACAACCTGAACCCATTTTCCCACCGAAAATAGAAGTTCCCGAAGTGGTGGTGGAAACACCTACGCAGCCTGAAACTATTGCTGTTTCTGAAACAGTAGTTCCATCGCCTCAACCTGAGCCATTAGGGCAAGCCCATACAGAAACGCCTAAAGTTGAGGAAAACACAGAAGGCTGGGTGAAGTTATTACTAAAAAGGTATAGCCATGGCGAAAAAGATACTTTGGGTAAATTAAGTATCAATGGCGAGGAGATTTGTTTTACTTTGGAGGATAAAGAAAATTATTCGAGGGAAAAAGTTATGTATGCGCAAAAAAGAGCTGCAGGAGAAGAAATTCCCGATAAATTGGCTTATACTGCGATGCTTGATGGAGATACGCGCATCCCTGCGGGAGAGTATGAAATGGAATTGCGTACTTTAGGTGGCTTGCATACTACGTATGAAATTCGTTATCCTGATTTACACAAAGGTATGTTATATTTGAAAAATGTAACAGGTTTCTCCTATATTTATATACATCAAGGAAATTCGAATGCAGATACAAAAGGTTGTATTTTATTAGGGGAATCCGTTGAAAAAGAGGGAGATACAAGCGCAGAACGAAGACTAACAAATAGCAAAGAAGCTTATTTAAGGGTGTATGCGCAAGTTGCAGAGGCTTTGGCAAAGGGGCAAAAAGTTACAATTAGTATCGTAAATGGATAATTAATCAAAAAAAGGTTCGGAACGTGTGGAACGTTCCGAACCTTTTTTTGAAATTTTATTACAAAAGAATAATTATCAACACTTTATATCTGTTTACTGATAACTGTTAATTGTTAACTGACACTTACACCAAATCCCTCACCATAAACGAAAAACTTTGCGCCATTTCATCAAACATTTTTTCGTAGCGTTCAAAGTTGTCTTTTTCGGCAGTACCTGTCAATATATAAACTTTATTTTCGTGTAGAATTGTGTAACTCTTTGCAACATAGATTTTTTTCTCCGTGCGTGGAATCATTCCCAAGAGCGGTTTCTTCTTTTTCACCACCTCATAAGAATAAGTAGCCCATATCGAGTGCTTTCTGCCAATTTGCGCATCTCCGTATTTTAAAACGGTAAAACCTGGTACATTTTGCTTCATGAACACCATGTTTTCGCGGAAATTCGCCTCCAATGTGTTTTCTGCATCATCTAAAACAGTAACCTTCATATACTCTTGAAAATCATGCACAGAATTACGAGGCGTAGAAACCTTAAAAGGATTCACACTCGTTAATCCGTTGTCGTTTAATAACCAATAACTTGGATATTCAATCTGAAACCCATACTCTTCGTCTAAAAAAAGCGAAAGAGGTTGTGCCGAAGCACGGCTCATCTCCAAAAAGATGGCAAGCAAGAAAATAACTCGGCAGATGATTTTCATACGTTTTGAAATTAAGTGGTGATTGTTGTGAAAAGATGAAACTTTGGATTGGTTCGAAAAAAAAGTGCAAAAATATCACACCTCGCAACTTATTGAGGAAGTTGGAGTTAACAAATTACGTATCCTATTTTTGATTGAAAACTAAAAACTCGCTAGTGATGGGTTAAAAGTAAACTTGAAGCCCCGTCTTAGTCTTAATACGATTTTTTTTTAATTTTGGTTGCCAATTTGCGTTTTGCTTTAATAATATCACTAATTTTATGCCAAGATTTTGTATTTTTTAAACAATTACCTTCTATTTGTAAGAAATTACAAGATTCTGTCTTTTTTGTTTTAATGATTTGTTTATAAATTTTTAATTTTTAGATATTTATTGTATGAGAAAATTTTTTATAGCTCGTTTTGTGGTCGTTTTATCTGTATTTTTAGGAGGTTTTAGTGCTTGCTCTTCTTCTTCCACTCCAAATGAAGGAAAAAAAGCAGACTCAAGTGAAAGAATTACTGTAGTAACAGAAGACAGTAGCATGAAAGGAAAAACAGATATTGCTACAAATCCATCAGAAATTCCTGTAGAAACTGCAAAAATTCCGCAAGATAGTGTACCTAAAGACAAGTTGCCGAAAAAACCTCAAGAGCCAAACCCAGAAGATGCACCTTTAGTGAATTTGGCAGAGGGTATGCAAAAAATGGGTTTGGTAAATATAAAAAAAGTTGACCCTAGTATTCAAGTCGATTTGAAATATTCTACGAAAGACAATTTTATGAAAGAAGATGTTTATGGTGATTTGAATGATGCCTACGCGCAAGCAGACGTGGCGAAGATGCTAGGAGAGGCGCAAAAAAGCCTAAAAAAAGCGCATCCTGATTTGAGTTTGATTGTTTATGATGCGGCAAGACCTTTTCGTGTGCAGAAAAAAATGTGGGAAATTGTCAAAAATACGCCGATGAAAGATTATGTAGCAAAACCGAATGCAAAAGGTTCTATGCACAACTATGGAGCGGCAATTGATTTGAGTTTGGTGGACAAAAACGGAAAATTGGTGGACATGGGCACACCTTATGACTTCTTGGGTGCCTTGGCTCAACCCAAATACGAGGAAAAATACATCAAAGAAGGCAAACTTACACAACAACAAGTGGATAACCGCTTGATTTTGCGCAAAGCCATGGAAGGCGTAGGTTTCAAAGTGATTTCAAATGAGTGGTGGCATTTTAATGCTTATCCTGATGCAGTTACGTTGAAAAAGTTTAAGAAGATTATTTAAGGATAAAGCATAAAACTTAGGAAACTATTTTAGTGCATAAAGTCTCCAAGCGTTTACGCTTGGAGACTTTATTTTATGGGTATTACTTCTTTGTATTTAAAATCGCCTTTGCATAATTGTCCCAACTCATGAGTTTCGTAGCTTCTGTTACGTTTTCTCTGGAAATGGGCTGGTCGAGGGATTTTCTCATCACGCGAGCCATGTCATCGGTGTTTTCGGGTTCGGCAAGGTAGCCATTAAAACCGTCTTTAATGGTTTCTGGAAAGTGTCCTACCCT
>JBJXHA010000097.1:0-3970 GCA_046160275.1 Bacteroidia bacterium
AAGTGTCTTTTTTGCAAGGAGTATCAACGGCAAAGGTTTTAATTGAAACCAAAGCCAATATAAATGGAGTTGATTTTTCAAGTTATAAGGTTGTTAGAACAGGTGAATTTGTTTATGTTGCGGACACATCTCGTAGAGGTGATAAAATAGCTTTGGCAATGAATAATGCGGAAAATTGTATTGTTTCGGCAATATATACCGTTTTTAGGGTTGTCGAACAAAGAAAATTATTGCCCGAATATTTATTTTTATGGTTTTCACGCCCAGAATTTGACCGTTATGCAAGATTTCATTCTTGGGGCAGCGCACGAGAAACATTCGATTGGGCGGATATGTGCAATGTAAAATTGCCTATTCCCGACATCACAATTCAAGAAGCTATTGTTACGATTTATCATACATTAGAAACGCGCAAGCGCATCAACGAGCAATTAAAGAATAGTATCAAGCCGCTATGCCCCGTTTTGATGCGTGGCGTGGTGGAAGGGCAAAACAGCTAAAACAGAAAAGATGAAATTCACCGAAGCCAAATTAGAGCAGACATTTATTGAATTATTAGCCCAAGAGGGCTACACGCATCATTTCGGGTTTACGTTAAATCGTAAGCCCGAAGAGGTGTTGATTGTGGAAGATTTGAAGTGTTTTTTACTTTCCAAATATGAAAATGAGGGTTTGACAGCGCGTGAAGTGCAAGGTATCATCATGCGTTTACAGTCGCTTCCTGCTTCTGATGTGTATGAGAGCAACAAAACTTTTATGGAATTGCTTGCCAATGGCTTGATTTTGAAGCGTGAAGACCGCAACCAAAAAGATTTGTATATTCATTTGCTTGATTATACAGGCTTGGAAAAGCAACGAAAACCTGCACAAGATGACCTTATGACTGTGATGACAGAAACCGAAACCATCTTCCTAACACAACAACAGTTTGCGGATAACAACATTTACAAATTTGTTACCCAACTCGAAATTATAGGGACAGAAAAGCGGATTCCTGATGGAATTTTGTATGTGAATGGTTTGCCGTTGGTGGTATTCGAATTTAAAAGTGCCATTCGAGAAGAGGCAACGGTACATGATGCTTATAAGCAATTGACAGTTCGTTATCGTAGAGATATTCCCGAACTTTTTAAATACAATGCTTTTTGTGTGATAAGCGATGGAGCAAACAACAAAGCAGGTTCTTTTTTTGCCGATTATGAGTTTTTTTATGCGTGGCGCAGGGTTGCAGGGTTGGCAAAAGAAGTTGATGGCATCAACAGTATGTTTACGCTCATTCAAGGAATGTTGCATAAAAACCGATTGCGTGATATTGTCCGAAACTTCATTTATTTTCCTGATAGTAGTAAGACAAACAAGAAAATTGTTTGTCATTATCCACAATATTATGCGGCAACAGCTTTGTATGAAAGCGTCAAAAAAGCCCAAAAACCAAAGGGCGATGGCAAAGGGGGAACTTATTTTGGGGCAACAGGCTGCGGTAAAAGTTATACGATGCTCTTTCTTGCGCGTTTGTTGATGAAAAGTGAGCATTTTGAAAGCCCTACCCTTGTCCTAATCACCGACCGAACCGACTTAGATGACCAACTTGCCGCAAAATTTACCAATGCCAAAAAGTTTTTGGGAGATGAAAATGTGATAAGCGTAGAAAGCCGAGCGCATTTGAGAGAATTGTTACAAAATCGGCAAAGCGGTGGCGTATTGCTTACTACTATTCACAAATTTACAGAAGATACCGAACTGCTCACTTTGAGAAATAACGTAATTTGCATTTCAGACGAAGCACACAGAAGCCAAATTAACCTTGACCAAAAAATAAAGGTAACAGCCAAAGGCGTTACTAAGACTTTTGGATTTGCCAAATACCTGCATGATTCTTTACCTAACGCCACTTATGTAGGCTTTACGGGTACTCCTATTGACGCGACCTTAGACGTATTTGGTAAAGTAATAGACGCTTATACGATGACCGAATCGGTAAAAGACGAAATTACGGTAAGAATTGTGTATGAAGGAAGAGCTGCAAAAGTAGCATTGAATAACAGCGAGTTAGAAAAAATAGAGCAATATTATGAGGAAGCTGCGGCATTGGGCGCGAATGAGTATCAAATCGAAAAAAGCAAAGAACAAACCGCAAATTTATATGCCATTTTAGGCGACCCGAAACGTTTGCAGGCAGTTGCAGAGGATTTTGTGGCGCATTATGAAAACCGAGTAGAAGAGGGGGCAAGCGTCAAAGGAAAAGCAATGTTTGTGTGTAGCAGCCGAGAAATTGCCTACGCTTTGTATCAAAAAATCATTTCCTTACGCCCTGAATGGCAGAAAATCAAAGAAGCGGTGGAAGGTGTGATTTTGACCGAAAAGGAGAAAAAAGAGCTAAAACCAATGGAGCGTATTAAGATGGTGATGACAAGAAATAAAGATGATGCGAAAGTATTATATGATTTGTTAGGCACAAAGGAACATCGAAAAGAATTGGATAGACAATTCAAAAACCCCAATTCTAATTTCAAGATTGCGATTGTGGTAGATATGTGGCTCACAGGCTTTGACGTACCATTTTTGGATTCCATTTATATAGACAAACCTATTCAACAACATAGCCTAATTCAAACGATTTCAAGGGTAAACCGAAGATTTGAGGGGAAAAATAAAGGTTTGGTGGTGGATTACATCGGCATCAAGCAACAAATGAACTTAGCACTTGCTAAGTATAGCAAAGGCGATTCCGATAATTTTGAGGACATCACCAAGTCGTTAATCATCGTAAAAGACCATTTAGATTTGCTGGCAAAACTGATGCACAAATTTGACAGCTCAAAATATTTTCATGGAAAAGCCTTAGAACAGTTGCACACCTTGAACCTCGCCACAGAGTTTGTGCAGCAAAGCCAAGAAATCGAGCAACGTTTTATCTCTTTGGTTAAAAGGCTAAAAGCGGCTTATGATATTTGCGCAGGTAGCGAACAACTCACGCAAAAAGAAAGGGATTACACGCATTTTTATTTGGCAATTCGTTCTATCCTTTTCAAACTCACCAAAGGAAATGCGCCCGACACAGCCCAAATGAACGCAAAAGTGCGAGAAATGATACAAGATGCGCTAAAAAGCGAGGGCGTTGAGGAACTTTTTAAGTTGGGAGAGGAAAAAGAAAGCGAGCAGGATATTTTTGATGCCGACTATTTGGCTAAGATAGCTAAAATTAAATTGCCAAACACCAAAATCAAACTTTTACAAAAGCTCTTGGCAAGGGCAATTGAAGAAATTCGCAAAGTAAACCGTATCAGAGGCATTGATTTTACCAAAAAGATGCAGTTTTTGGTAGAAAAATACAACCATCGTGATGCAAACGATATTCTCAGAAGTGAAGTGTACGAAGAAATGGCAGAAGCCTTAACCCACTTAATATGGGAAGTCCAAAAAGAGTTTTTCGCAGGTGAAGAATTTGGAATTGGTTTTGAAGAAAAGGCATTTTACGACATTTTGCATGAATTGTGCATAAAGTATGATTTTCGCTACCCCGAAGATAAAATGATAGCCTTAGCAAAAGCTATCAAAAATGTAGTTGACGCACAAGCAAACTTCCCTGATTGGAACAAACGAGAGGACATCAAATCCACCCTAAAAGTAGAACTTATCTTGTTATTGGATAGTTTTGGCTACCCTCCTGTAACCCATGATGAAGCCTATCAAGAAATTTTTGAACAAGCCGAAAACTTTAAGAAAAATAGCAGGCAATAAAGTATATTGCTAAAAAGCTACGAGCAACAGCTCAAAACGCAACATTCCCTTGAAATTTACCACAATGCTACACTGAATCGGTATTTTGTAAGGAAACTAACAGCGCAATAATTATCGTTTTTTATAGATATTTCGCGTTGTTTCTTGCGTAAATGTTGGTCAGTTTGTTGGTAAGTAAACAAAAAACCACTCACACCCAAAAGCGTAAGTGGTTGATTATGAAGTGGGC
>JBJXHA010000098.1:0-26066 GCA_046160275.1 Bacteroidia bacterium
AAAAAATTCCCTGCGCCACAAGCATAATCTATTATTTTTGGTATTTCTTCGTCATTTATAATAATGCTCTCTAATGGTAAGGAAGTTGCAATAAATTTAACGATTGGCATAGGCGTAAAAAATTGCCCTTCCGATTGTTTTACTCCTTTGTCTAAAAAACCTTCAAATAAATCTCCTAAAAACTGATTTTGTTGGTCACCATTTAATTGAATATCTTGTATCATTTGTACAATTTTCATTAATACAACGATATTTTGATAAAATAACTTTTCATTATGCACATCAATAAATGAAAAATCGCTATTAGTAAAATATTTTTGCTGTTTAAAATATTTTAAAACAACATCTCTAGTTGCATCAGGGTCATTTATAAAATATTTAAAAGCATTATAAACCATATCAGTTTCAATAAAGGTAACTTCTTCGCCTAAAAATTCTCTCATTCCATTTGCATATAATTTCTGCAAACGGTCAATTAAACTAAAATAATCATCATTTGCAGCACCTTTCCAACGAAACTGCAAATTATAAGGGTTATGTTTTTCATCTACAATTTTTGCTAAAAATAAATTTACTAATTTATCAAAAGCATTTTCACGCCCAGAAATATTATATTGCCTAAGAATGCTTGCAAACTCATGATATTTAGATTGAATATCTTTTTCTAAAATAATATGTAAATCATTAATCGTATAATTTTCTCTACCAATATTATAAGGTTGAATATTTTCTTCAAAAATACCTTTTGTATCAAAATCTAGTTTGTAAGTATCGCGCCAAACAGCAAAACGTTCTTCTACATCTTGTGCGTCTTTAAAAGATTTGAGTTTACTGTCTTGTAATAAAACTTTTTGATTATCTTTATGTGAGATAATTCGTTGATACTTAATAACTTCTTGAGTTGTGGTATTAAAATCGCTTGCATATAAACATAAAAAACGAGTTGCTGAAATTTGTTGGGCATAGGTAAATAACTGCCCGCCATTAATAAGCATATATTTCCAAGCAGTATTAAAGGCATCTTCGGTTTTACATTCAATTAATAAAAGCGGCTCATTTAATTGATTTTTTACCAAAATATCCGCTCTTCCACCGCTTCCGCCATGCCCTACTTTCCATTTTGGCTCAAGTTCGATATGTTCGGGTTTGTATCCTTTTGCTAAAAGGCTATGCACACACTCAAAAACAACAAAGTTTTCGGGGGAGGAAAAATTGCAGGTAAATTCTCCATGAACAGTTAGCTCTTTTGGATAAATCAACAGTTTTTTTTCAAAGTCCACGCTTAAACTTGTGTCTTCAATCGCTAATTGTTTGGTATATATTTGATTATCCGTTGTTTGAAAATCTAATGAGATTAAAAGTGCTTTAAAGTTGTCTATCGTTATCATAAAAATAGAATGATGTGTTATTAATGAGTACAAAGGTAGGGAAAACAAACTAAATTATAAAAGAAATGTCATTTTTCGTGCATTTCGACAAGCTCAATGACCACCTCAAAATGACATTTCATAGCACTTGCAAAAATTACGTAAAATGTCATTTCGACCAAAGGAGAAATGACATTTTTTATCCCAGTCTTAATTTTATAAGTAGAATCATATCTAGGAAAATCCCAGATTTAACTTTATAGGTAGAATCATATCTAGGAAAATCCCAGTCTTAACTTTATATACAGCATCATATCTAGGAAAATCCCAGCTTTAATTTTATAGGTAGAATCATATCTGGGAAAATCCCAGTATTAACTTTATAGGTAGAATCATATCTAGGAAAATCCCAGTATTAACTTTACAGGTAGAATCATATCTAGGAAAATCCTAGCTTTGACTTTATAGGTAAAATCGTATCTGGGAAAATCCTAGCATTAAATACAACGTAAATTAAGTTTTATTGTATTTCTACTTGGTTGTCATATTGGAAATATCTTATCACGTAATGTGTTCAAACTAGGTTTGATAAGATGCTTACAGTATGACCAGCCCGCAAAAACATTAGAAAATTTGTTTTACAGTGTATTAAGTTGACAAAATTTAGTTGTTTTTTTAAAAAAGAATGTAACAAATTTTATTTTATTTGCGTAAAAAACTCGTCTTTTAATCTATTCTTTTTTTCTTACATCTTTGCGCAACCCGAAGGTGTATTTCATTTAATCTTATTTTTATGTCACAAACAAGTTGGTATTACCTACGTAATCCTTTTGATGCGGTTACGAAATCCAGTTTTAAGCGAATGTTGATAATGGCAACCGACCATCACGACAAATTGCTAGTCGAAAGCGCGAATGACCCCCAAATTGCGTCTTTGTACCAGTTGTTTCAGCCTGCTTATCAAGCCTTTAAGCAAGCCTATAACGAAACTTTTCAAAAAGATGCTTTTTATCAAGGAAACACGCAAATTGTAGAAAGCCTATTTGCAGATTTGAGTAGCACCAAGATACGACAGTGGGATATTTGGATTCAAAATGTGTATTTGGATAATACGCCTCAATATTTGATGCTGTTGCCAAGTGGGCGCAATCCATTTCAAAAAGGCAGCTATGAAGCGCGAATCAATGCGGTTTTGGCGTTAGAAGCAAATTTGGGTAGCTTTGCAAATTTGGCGAATGTGTTAGCAGAGGTAAATACCTTTCGCTTGCAGTTGGAGCAAGCACGAACTACGCAGCAAGGGATGGAAAAAGGGGCTGCAAATGCGGTAAAAGCCGTTGAAGACCGCCGACTTGAGCTTGCACAAGTAATGCAAGGTGTTTTTGGTGGCTTGATTTTGCGTTATTATACAAATGTGGCACAAGTAGAAACGTTCTACGAGTTGAAATACTTGCGGTCGTCTGCAGGGAATGATAATAATAGCACGCCTACCTTGCAGCCGCATACGATAGGCGCGAACAGCCGTGCTACTTTGTTTGGGCAATTAACGGCAAGCGATGCTATCACGCTTAAAAATACGGGTTCTGTTCCTATCACTTGTTTTACCGCTAATGATGTAAATGCTTCCGCACCCATAGACGCGCTTGTTTTGCAGGCGGGGGAGGAGCAAACGGCTTTCGCTGATGAGCTTTCGAATGGCAATGGCTTTTCGTGGCTTATTTTGATGAATACTGATGCGGCTGTTGGGGGAAGTTGTGGGGTTGGGAAGGGGTAATGAAGGCTTTGCCTTGTTTGGTGAAGACAGCAAACAAGGCAAGGGCTAATTTACAAAAAATATCATTCACTATACTTGCTTTTTTTTATTATGTTCTACGTAAAAAGTTCGCAACTCTTCGAAGAGTTGCGAACTTTTTCGACAGCCTAGTTTACAGAACGCAAACTTGCAAGGTCTTTTTATGCGTTTTGCTTACCAGCAACTTGCAGTTTTTCCATAATAAACATTAACACTAGCTCCGCTAATGCTAGGTTAAATTCATGCGCTGCCGCTAAAGAAGGCGCGGAATTCACATCACACACCAAATATTCCTCTCCCCTTTCTAATACATCAATTCCTGCGAAATTTAACCCAAATGCTTTTGCGGCTGCAATACCAATGTCGCTTAAGTTTTGGGTGGGTTGAAAACGAACAACCTTTGCACCAGACGCTACATTTGCCTTATAAGAATCGGGTGCTATTTTATAATAACAAGCTGCAATTTCCCCATTTAAAACCACAAGGCGAATCGCTTTGCCGCTACTTTCCTTTACAAAATGTTGCGCCATAAAAATGGCTTCCTTGTTATGTTCTCGCACATAGTTAGCAACCTCTATTAATTGGGATTCATTCTCAATCATCATAATTCCCATTCCTTGTGTACTCTCTACTGGTTTTAAAAGTACGGGATATTGAATAAATTTACATTTTGCGACAAAATCAGCGGGAGAACGCATAAAAGTACTTGTGGGATATGGGACTTTATTTCTTGCCAATATCAGAATTTGGTCTATTTTGCTTTTACAATCAAGAATCGCTTGTTTGGTATTGAGCAAAAAAGTACCCGCACTTTTCAGCGCGTCCAATAGGATAAGAAAATGATTTGAGCTTTGAACTCCTTGATAAGAGATAGCAAAATTGGGCGTTGTAATCAATTCCCCACAAATAAAAAAGGAAATCTCACCTGCCTCATTATCGCAGATAAAATCAACCTCTTCGGGATTTACAAATCGCATATTTGCCCCTAATTTTTCGCCATATTTGATAAAATCTTTGGCATTATTTTCTTCTGATTTACGCAAATTTGCATTGCCCTTGTACAAAACCCAACCGTTCATAATATTGGTAGTTATTGAATGATGAAAAAAAATGGTTAATTATACTTTCAACATGGCTGACAAATATAAATATTTGCCTATTTTCCCCCAAACCCCCAAAGGGGGCTTAGAGTTAAGAGGTTGATAATTAGCTATTTATCTTTCTCCCTCCTTTGGGGGGCTGGGGGGAAAACAAGCCAAATGAGATTTGGCAGACATATTGATACTTTGTCTGGGATAAATATTTTTTTATGCTTACAACTGGGAACAAAACTACTTAATAAAAACTTGTTTTGCAATATCAAATCGCTGAAAAATCATTATATTATTGTAATAAGCGGTCTGCCATTTAGGGCTTATAGTCTAAAAAGGCGGCTCGCTTTTTAAAAGTGAGCCACCTTTTTAGACTGCTTCATTCCTCCCTTTTTTCTTATCCCCCACAACCCCCACATCCTCCTCCTCCGCAGCCCCCACCGCCACAACTTCCGCCGCCGCCATCGCCTCCGCTTGAATCAGAAATGGGCATCATCACTGCTGCAATCATCAAGTAATCACTATTTTGTTGTGTAGCAAGGGCTTCTGTTTTTTCGAAAGGATTAGCCGAGTAGAAATAAGTAACAAACATTACTAAAATTCCGATTATCATAAAAGCTAAGGTCAGCAACAAAAAGCCTATGGGTTTGCCATTTTCGATGCCCATGATAAGGCGCGTAACTCCCAAGGCTAATATCACACAACTTAAGCTAATGGGCAGCCATTTAAAAGCCAACATCGGATAATAACGTTCTATCTTTTCTTGCAATTTCGCGGAAAGCTTTTTAATTCTTTGAAAGTCAGGCGTTTGAATAGAAGACAATTTCAAAGCGGGTAGTTTTGCTCCTACTTCTAATTTTTCCCAAATTTGCATTTCTCTTACTTGTTCTGGCTGATAAAATGCGTCTTTTGCAAGAATTGCTCCCTTTTTATCAATGGTCAAGGCTTCTTTTTGTTTTAAATTTGCCAAAACAAAAGCCGTATATTGCTTATCAAAGGGCTGACTTGGGTTCAGTGCTGCGGTTTCATATTCGTCCAATTCATAAATATTCGCCAAGCTATTCATATCTGCTTGAATCGTAGGCATAAATATTAGGCGATACAACCAAATAACAGCCAATGAAATCCCAAAAAGCACCAACAATACAAGGACAAAGCTCATTCCTTTTAGGCTAAAAATGAGAGAATACAGGGTTTGATAAAAGAGAACGGTCAAGCCAGAAATGAGCAAAGCCGAAGTCAGGACGGGACGTTGTAAGAAAAAATACAAGTTATCATTTCTAAGATAGGCAAAGTCAAAAGTAGGCAATTTATCCTCCCAAATATCGCTGGGCGGGTTTTCGCCAAAAAATTGGGCATAACTTTCCTTCGTTTGTAAATGAAAGTGGTTATATTTTTCTTTTTCGCTTTGTCCTCCTTTTGAGGGAAGATGGTGCAGCGTTGTTCGTAATACATTTTGGCAAAAATCGTGATAAGATTCGCTGTAAATAAGGTGCAGATGCCAAGCCTCATCAATCGTTTCGGAAGGCGAAACAATATGCCCTGCCACAGCCGACAAAAACAAAAATTTGCGATATTCCTCCAACACTCTTTCTGTAAATTTCATAGACCAACCTTGCTCATCGGCTAAACGAACAGAAAAAGGATATGCGGCATGAGGTGCGTCAAAGGCAAAATCTTGTATTTTTTGCCATAAAGCTGCTTGCGCAGGGGTGATTCTTTCCATTGTGTTCATAAAAGTAGTTAGTGAGTAATGAATAATGAATAATGAATAATGAATAATGAATAATTGTGTTAAATGCTTGATAATCATAATTTTAAGTAGGAATTGTCTTCTTCGTTTTTACTGGCTCACCCTTATAAAAATTAACGATAACAGAAAACGGACAATTACTGAACTTGAGCAGAAACAAACCCTATCAATACATATAGGACAATGGCAATCAAAATAAAGGTAGGGAATGCCCAAGTCGAAACAGAAGCCGTTTGCGCTAACTCGTTTTCGGCAAATGTTAAGGGTTCTTTGGTAATTTCCAAACGCCCTTCTTTGTTTTGAATAATCAGCCTTTCGTTAGCGGCAATGTCTTGAGGATTGATGTTAAAATTTGTAATCATGGGAGTATGTGTTATTTGTGAATAATGTGTAAAAGGTTTCGCAGCTTTTATATATATTTGTTGCGAAAATGATAAGGCAAAGGAATGGTTCTATTTGGGACTATCCAAATCTATTTCCTTCTATTATATTTCTATTTTTATTTCCTCGTTCCTATCGTTTTCCTATTGTTTCCTATCGCTTCCTATTCCTAAATATATGCCATTAACACCATAAAAAGATGAAAAACAAAGAATTACTCGTTTCTATTATTCAGTACTGTATTGACAAGCAAAAACTTGAAAAAACAGTAACGATAGACAACCTAAATGCTCGATGTCATAAAATTATCGTGGAAACGATTAATACTGACCTAAACTTAGGCTATCAGTCTTTGGTAGAAGGTGACCGCTTGAAACGAGAAATTGATGATTTATGTAAAAACAAGGCAGAAGATGGGAGTTTTATTTTTATTTCCTTAAAAACGATAGAGGCTTGGGCAAAAAAAGACAAAGAAACCGATGTGCGCCCTATTACGATTTTGGTTTGTCAACGTCTCCTTTTTCAACCACAAATTACATCGCAAACAGCAGAAATAACCTTAGAAGAAGCCCCTTTTTTATCGGAAAAAGTAAGTAATTATGCCTCCAATGAGGAAGAAACCTCTCCTACCTTGTCATACAATTATTGGAAAATCGTAAGTTTTGTTTCCCTATTTCTTTTGATGAGTTGGGGGCTTTGGTCTGTTTTCTTTTCCGCACCTAAAGTCCAATATTTACAGATAGCAACCTCTTGGACTTATAATTCTACGATGGCGGAAAGGGCGCGAGAGTTTGCCTTGTCATTAGAGCAAAAGTCGAAGGGGAAACTAAAAATCATTATTTATTATGATTTTCATTTGCCAAATAATGCCCTCAATACCAACAAATTAAATCCTCCGATAACGCAAGTGTATGATGCACTCAAACGCGGCGAAGTGGATATGCTTTACACCTCTGCTTATTACAACAAATCACAACCTTATTCTATTTTCTTTTCTGCAATTCCGGGCGGTATGGAGTTTTCGGCAATGAAAACCTGGATGGGAAATGAGTTGAAAGAGGAAGATGCAGATAAATGGCAGGAAGGTTATGCTTTATGGCGAAAAGTGCATGGAGATAGTTTGATGGTTTTTCCCGCAGGAAATACAGGCGAGCAATGGGGCGGTTTTTATAAGCAAAAAATTACCTCAATTGCTGATTATCAAGGGAAAAAAATGCGCGTTGGTGGAGGATTCGCCAAATTATTACTCGAAAGTTTGGGGGCAAGCACTTATGATGCCTACGAACACGATTTGTTAAAAGTGATGGCAAAAGGGGAGTTAGATTGGATTGAGTTTATGAATCCTACAGAAGATGAGCGAATTGGTTTGCATTTATTTCCCGAAAAATATCCTTATATCGAGGAAAGTGAAGGGGTTTTTGAGCCAAATTCTATGTTGGAACTGTTGGTGAATAAGGCAAAATTTGCGCAATTATCGCCCGAAATTCAAGCTATTTTTTACGGCGAATTGGCAAAATTCCACGATTTACATGAAGTTATGTTTGAGAAAAATGAAAAAATAAAAGAAGGTATGAAAAAAAATCATACCTTCTATCGCTTAGATTCCACAACTATTCGAAATTTACACGAAAAAACGGCACAAGTATTCGCAAATTATGTGAATGTAGCCCACAAAAATGATGCGTTTTTGCAACAAATTGCGCGTTCTTATCTTACTCATTGTCAATGCGAACTGCTCAATTACCTTGATACCAATGCGCAACTTAAACCGAAAAAAGCGATTACACAATGATTATACCCATTTCGACACTTGTAAGCCTGCTTGCATTGCCCACAGCCGAATGATGCGCATTTCTTGGTCGTTGGCGCGAGCATTGTGTTTGCCGCGAATTTGTACGATGCCTCTGTGTTTGTTCAACTCAATCGTAAGCAAGCGTTTGCTTTCATACAAAGTGTTCAAGGTGAATGACCAAATGGAAGTGTTGCCAATTTTGCAGGAATGAGCGTAAGAGGCAACGCAATGATTCATCGCTTTCCCTTCCGTTTGGAGTTCGCTCGCGCTTATCAGTTGCACAAGGCTGTATTTTCTCTCAAATACAGGATTTCCTTGCGCATCGGTCATACCCTCAATTTCTTTTCCTTCATAATGCACAAAATCAGGCAAATTAAATTTTACCCACGCAGTGTCATCTTTTTTGCCAATGCGTCCTTTTTGCGCCCAATTTAGTTGAGTATGCCAAGTTTCTACCATGCGCAAAATCGAGCTTACCGTTCTGCCTTTCATCTCAAAATTAGGCATTTCTGGGTTAATGGGCGCGAATTTTTTGTGTTGAATACAATCAATAATGGGCGCAATATGAACAGGATCTAGCATCGGGTTTTGAATAAAAAAACGAATAACCGTCTCCCAAAAAGCCTCTGCTCGCTGCGGACTAGCCAAATTGGTTGCCAATAAATGATGCACTAATTTCTCATCGCCTCCCATGCTCATTACTTGGGCATAACGCATTGCCTCATATACTTTGTAGGTTATCGGTGCATTGAGGAAAAGGTGAGTCGCTTTCGCATTCAAAGGAATCGGTAATTGCGCTTGTCTGCGTAGGCTTCCGCCTCTTGCTAACAACATATACCAGCCAATTTGTGTATCATCTCCCTCAAAAAAGGCATTATCCATAAAGACAGGCACTTCATATTCCGCAAATAAATGACGCAACAAATGCCCAAAAGCGCGATAAGGATTGTGGCAAGGCATACGCCATTCTTTCAAATCGCGCAAAGCTCTTCCTTGATAGCGTGAAACATGATACAAGGCTTTAATTAAATGTTCATCGCCCAGCATTTTTTCGGCACGATTCGTAAACAAAATCTGTAAAAACTCATAGAATTTCTTGCGGTCTTTGTTTGCCCTTTCTAGTGCATAGCCATTTATCCATCTTGCCACATGATAATAGGAACTATTGAAAGGAAAATTATCACAAGTTAAAGTATTTTGATACATATTGGAAAGCAGGAGCAAGGGATTTTTTTGACGCTGATTTCCGTTTTGAATAATTTGTTGAATTTGCTGCTCTTTTTCGAACAAGCGCGTTTGGATTTGCTTGGTTTTCTTGCCCATAACAAATTGAAAATGAAAGAGAGAGAGAATGTTGTAAACGGTACATTTTTTAGACCTAGTAAGGTGTAGTAAAATAGCATTCCTTCGTAGGTCGGGTACAAGTGTAGTAGCATCTTATTAGGGCTAACTGCCTAATAGATACTACGGTAAATCGCTTATAACTAAGCATTTACTTACTTTTGTCAAAATTAAAAAAGGAAAGTATAGGGAAAAGTAGGTAGGAAATATCACCTAAGTATAACTACTTTTCCCCATAACGGTTTCTGCCTTAACATTTGGCGAGAAATAAGCGAAGTTTGGAGAATAAGTGTCGTTTTCATGGTGATTTTATTTTTTTAGGGGTTGAAAAATAATGGAGAATAGATAATTGATAATGGTTGTATGCTGTTTATTATCAATGATTTGTCTAATGGTTTCACCGTAAACTAATTACTGTAAAGTATTTAATTTAAGGGAATATCAAGGTTTTTTACGGCAAAAAGAAAAAAAGGTTGAGGGTTGGAGAAAAAAAAATTACAAAAAATTTGGAAAAGTCAAAATCATTCGTCAAACTTGCAAAATGAGTGTTCAAACATTGATTGATAACTCATTCACTTTCACTATTTTTTCACACATTATTATTATTTTATCATGGAAAAAGTTACAAGTTTGGGCAGATACATTTTTGCCGTTCCCTTTCTCGTTTTTGGTTTGTTTCATTTTATGAAAGCAAACGATATGGCAGCAATGTCTTTTATTGGTGTTTCAGGCGTTTATCTTTCGGGCGCGGGCTTAGTAGCAGGCGCGATTAGTATGTTTATTGGAAAATACGACAAGTTAGCCTCTTTGCTGATGGCAGTATTGTTGTTGCTTTTTATTGCTACGATTCATGCACCAGGGTTGAGCGACCCCAGCAATCAAACGGCTATGGGCGGCCTGCTCAAAGATTTAGGTTTGCTTGGTGGCTGTTTAATGTATGCGCATGCCTTTGCGAAAGACAACAGTGTAGTAGGGTAGTTTTCACCACTTTATTTTTTACGGAAGGGTTGGCTTTACGCCGACACCTTCCGTTTTTTTTAAAATATATTTCATTCCTAACGAACCATTCACTATTCTCATTGGTTTTCTTTTTGATTGTTCTATTTTTTCATCAAACAATAAGAATGAATACCGATATTTTAGCAATTTTACAGCACTTGAAGGAAAAAGATGCCATTATTTTGTTTTTTGATTGGCTTCAAAAAATGATTCAAGTGCTTGATATTAAGGAGGATATGAATAGTTTTGGTTTTACACCAAGAACTGACAAAAACAAACTTAAATTTAGCGTAAACCTAAATCAAAGGCGGGTTTTGTGTATTGAAAAAATACAGCAAAATCTCTACTTTCAAGTCATGGTAAATGAGGAAGATGTGAAGGAGATAGAAAGTAAATTTGCTATCTATAACAAAAGCGAAAATTTTACAGGTAGACCACCCGTAGCTTATTTGCTGCATATAGATGCAAGCGATTTAACAGACGAAAATCAACAAAAGTTGCTATTTGACAAGTGGATAACTGCTTGTAAGTCCTATTTTTTACCTACTCATGACTGTACTACAAGAAATAAGCATAATCCAGAACTTTATGCAATCGCGACAAATCAAGCTTTGCAAACAAAATATCTTGCTTCCACAAATCCTTATCAAATTATCCTAGAACGATATAAAAATATTATTCGAGAAACGCACTTAAAACAAGAAGTGTATAAATGGGAAAATGTACAACAATTTCAAGGGCGACCAGATACAGCGGCTGCCGATTTTAACCAAGAACTGAGAAATATTCAGTTTGGGAATTTGATTTATCAGATAGCCAAGGGGGTGATGTTGCATATTACGCGAGAAAAGCCAGAAGATTACCGCAACGCACTAAAAAAATTATTTGATGAGAACATTCCGCTTTCTGAAAGGGTAGAAACCTTTGTGAAAGAGGTGAATACGATATTTAAAACGTTGAATGTTGATAATCCCTCTCATCATGATGAACGGACAATTGCGACCCTTTTGACATATAAATTTCCCGATAAATATGCTTTTTATAAAGATTCTTTTTATCAAAAATATTGTAAGCTGCTGAATCTTAGCGTTGAAAAGAAAAACAAAAAATATGTGCATTATTTGAACCTGCTGAAAGATTTTAAGGAAAACTACCTTCAAAAAGATGCAGAGTTATTGGCGTTAGTGCAAAGTTATTTACCTGAAAATAGTTATTCCGATACTTCATTGAATCTTTTAGCACAGGATATTCTTTATCAAGTGCTTGATAGAGAACTAGATGTAGTAAATTACTGGGTTTTTCAATGCAATCCAAAGCAATTTGATATAGAAACAGCTTTGCGCGAAAACATTGTTTCAAACTGGAATGTCTCTACTCATAAAGAAAAGATAAAAATGGGAGATAAGGTAATTCTTTGGGTAACAGGTGAGAAATCAGGTTGTTACGCACTTGCAGAAATTACAGATGAGATAAAACCACGCAATGCCAAGGAAAAAGATGCACATTTATGGACGGAAGAACAGAAAAATGGTATGTCCGTAGCAATCAAAATTACCCATAATTGGGTAGAAAATCCTGTTTATAAAGAACAAATAAAGGACATCCCCGATTTAGCCAACTTTAAAGGAGGCACACAAGGTACAAATTTAGCATCAACCGAAGCGGAATACTTAGCTTTCTTGGATATTTTTTCATCTTTTCCAATTTCCCAACAATCCACTCAACCAATTAATATGGATAAAAACATTCAACATCCCCACAACCAAATCCTTTATGGACCTCCAGGTACAGGCAAAACCTATCACACAATCAATGAAGCCTTAGCTATTATTGAAGGAAAAAGTATGGAATCGCTTGAAAATGAGGATAGAAAGGAATTGACTAAGCGTTATAAAACGTATGTGGACGCTGGGCAAATTATGTTCACAACTTTTCATCAAAGCATGAGTTATGAGGATTTTATTGAAGGGATAAAGCCTGAAACGGGTGATAATGGGCAAGTAATTTATAACGTCAAAGATGGAATTTTTAAGTTGATTTGTGAGAAAGCCTATACGACCAAAAATGCACCTAATTTTGAAGCGGTTTATCAGCAATTTGTGAATGATACTTTTGAAACGCCTTTTGAGTTAAAAACTCAAAGTCGCCAAGTTCCTTTTGATGTGGAGGTTTCGCAAAAGGGTGATTGTTATTCTATTACAAGAGGGGAAAAGAAAACGAGAACGGGTTATTCCAAAAGTGTGATTCAATCTTATTTGATAAATGGGGCAAAATTGCCTTACCCTGACTCTTATTTTTATTCCATTTGTGACTACATCAAGAACAGTTATCCTTTTGAAGTAATTGATACAGAGGCAAAACCCCATATCCTCATCATTGACGAAATCAATCGCGGCAATGTGTCGCAGATTTTTGGAGAATTGATTACTTTAATTGAGGATAGCAAGCGTAAGGGAGAATCGGAGGAATTAGAAATTACTTTGCCTTATTCCAAAAGGAAATTTTCTGTTCCCAACAATCTCTACCTTATTGGCACGATGAATACGGCGGATAGAAGTGTGGAAGCATTAGACACAGCTTTGCGTAGAAGGTTCATTTTCAAGGAAATGTCGCCGAAGTCTGACTTATTAAAAGAATGTGCAGGGGTAGATTTACAAGCACTTTTAACAAAAATCAATGAGAGATTGGCGGCTTTACTTAGCAAAGACCACACAATTGGTCATGCTTATTTTATTAACTGTCGCACTCAAAAAGAGCTGGAAACTGTCTTTTATCAGAAAATCATTCCTTTGTTGCAAGAGTATTTTTATGGTGATTTAAGTAAAATTCAGTGGATAATTGGGGCTGATTTTGTGAAAGTGGAAGAAGTTAACACGAATATTTTTATGGGAAATAAGGAAAACCTTTATCATCTTCCTCAAAAAGTTACTTTCAAAACTGACCTTAAAGACGAAGCGTTTCTTGATGCGATAAAAAAGGTTTATCAATAATGTAATACATTTCTAAAACCCCATGACAACAATACAAGTATTTGAATATGAACGCCTTAAGATTGGAGAAAAGGGCTTTACCTCAAAACATTTTGAGGCATTAGCAGTATTTTATGAAAAGCAAGTTACAGATGAAAAGGAAAATTTCTTCAACCTTGAGCATAATAATGTCAAATTCAAGCAATTTGTGGGGGTGCTAAAGGTTGGTGATTTAACGATAGAAGTATTGCCAAAAATTGATAAATATGCCAATGAAGATAAGAAATTGTGGCAAAATGTTTTACTCCAAATGCTGATTCGAAGTAGAACGATTCCTATTCTTCCCAATAACCTTGCCCAACTTAACGCACAAAAATATACCCTTTTTGAAGCCTTTATTCAGCTTTTTTTGCAGGAAGTAGAGAAAATATTGGCAGATGGCTTGGTAAAAAAATACCGTGCGAAAGAAGGAAATTTGACCGCGCTCAAAGGTCGTTTGATGTTTGGGCAGCACCTTGCGCAAAATATTGTACATCAAGAGCGTTTTTATACCAAACATACTACCTACGACACTCAACATCTGTTGCATCAAATTATTGCCAAAACGTTGCGTTTGATTCGTCAAATTGGGGGCGAAAGGCAACCTAATTTAGCGCGTATTTTGTTCGATTTCCCTGAAATGCCTGATGTTAAGGTAGAAGAAACGACTTTTGAACGCATGGTATATGGGCGAAATACGGAACGCTATCGCCAAGCAATGTATTGGTCAAAAATGCTATTATTCAATTATTATCCTGATGTGCAGAAAGGGAATAAGGACCTAATGGCGATTATGTTTGACATGAATAAATTGTGGGAGAAATTTGTTTTAGTAGAAATGCAAAAGCAATTAACTGATTATAAAGTGATTGGACAAAACGCTAAACAGTTTTGGGAAAACAAAACCGTTCGCCCAGACATTCTTCTGCAGAAAGAAAACAAGCCAATTCTTATTGTGGATACGAAGTGGAAAATTCCTAAGGAAAACAGCCCTTCCGATGAAGATTTAAAGCAAATGTTTGTGTATCATCTTTACTTTAAGGTAGAAACTACGATTTTGCTTTACCCTGATAGCGGAAAAAATCAACCTATTCAGGGGAATTATCAAGGCGATTATAATGGTAAAGTACTCAAAATGTGCTATTTAGCTATTTTAGATGAAAATGGAAAAGGGTTGAAAGGAGATTTGAATTTTAGAGAACTTTTGTTTGAGGAAAAAAATCCTTTAATGTCATAAGTCTAAGCGATTTTTTTTTCAAAAGAGTTTCTCCGCTTGCAGATTCGAGTAAATTTAAAAAGTTCGGAACTCGTGGAGGAATTCCGAACTTTTTGCATCTTTGAGGAAATTTTCTACTTTTACGGCGTTAGCTTTTTCAACTCCTCCAACCTCGCATTAGCCATTTTTACCACTTCGGGATAACGGTCATCTTGCATAATGCTTTCTAACACCGCTTTTGCTTGGTAGTTATTGTTAAGCTTAACATTCGATTCTGCCACCATGAGGAAAGATTTTGCTTTCCATTCGCTGTCGGGGAAATTATTGCGCATAAATTTGGCGGCATCAATAGATTCCTTGTATTTTTCTTGCTCATAATACGTTTTTACCCATAAATACTGCGCTTCAGCTCCTGAATTGTCGCGGTTGTCAGCTGCCACTGGTTTAAGTATAGCGATTGCTTCTTCGTATTTTTTCAACACAAGATAACAATTTCCAAGCTGTACATTTGCCTTTGTTTTAGCCGTTTTATCGGCTTCCACATTTTCGGTAATTTCCGTTAATTGCTTAATTGCTCCCAAGTAATCTAGCAAAGCAACCATAGAACGTGCAATTCCAAATTTTGCATTTACTTTATTTTCAATGCGTTGTGCCAAATTCTCTAACATCATATACAATTGCTTGCTTCCTTCAAAATCGCTTTGCGCAAATTTTAACTTAGCTGCCGCATCTAAGGATTTAGACGTATATTCATTGGCTGTATTATACACTTTTTCGTAATCTTCAAAAGCCTTTTCAAATTTACCTGTTAATTTATACGATTCTGCACGAAAATAGAGTGCCTCAAAATAATTTTTCCCAGAAGGATTATCCGCCAAAAAGTCATTTAACAATTCGATAGCCGAAGCATAACTTTTACTATAATAGCGGTCTTGCGCTGTTTTTAAGGTCAATTCGTTCAACTGCTCCGAAGATTTTGGATTTTTGGAACGATAAGCACGCAATATTTTGTCATATTCATCAGGCTCCATAATGCTGCTCAAATTATCAAGTGCAATTTGGCAATTTTCGGTATCATAGGTGAAATCATTCAAAATCTTTTGGTAATATCTGATTGCCTCATCAGGCTTTTCTGCCTCAAATGACGCTTGCGCCAAACGATTATAAGCCGCAGGTGCAAGTTGATTGCGCGGATAATCATCTACTAACATTTTTGCATAAACCGCCGATTTACCTGGATCTTTTTTCCAAGTCAAATAAATATCTGAAACGCGATCTAAGGCATTGTCCCTCAAATCTGAATCTTTATAACTCGACACATTAATTAACTGAACAAAACGCTTGATTGCATCATCATATTTTCCCAAACGATACGCGCCTTCAGCCGTTTGATACATCGCATAATCACTTTGCATAAAGCCTTTTTTCATGGCATCGTCATAATGTTTGGTCGCTTTCACATATTGGCGCGTCATAAACAAACAATCGCCAGCTCGTAAATGCGCATCTACCAATTTTTCCTGCTCATTGCTCTTATTTTTGTCATACAAGGCAATAAAATCTTCAAAATTCCCTAATGCCTCGCTGTATTTTTTTAGTTTGAACTTTGACCAAGCCAGCCCATATTCCGAAAGCGCATAATATTCGTGTTTGTTTGAGCCATATTGCGACTGATATTGCTGATAGTGCGCAATGGCATCATTGTATAAACCTTGTTGAAACTTGCCCTCTGCCAACCAAAAACGGGCAGCATGTGCAATGTTCTGGTCGCTTTGAGAAGAGGAAGCATATTTTAAATGCGGTTCGGCAGTTTCGTAATCTCTTATGCCTGTTTTTTCCAAGCCATAATAATAGGACACCGTTTGATAGGCTAATTTGGCACGCTGCGAAGTAAGCGGTGTAGATTTAAAATAAGCAATTGCATCAGGGTAATTTTGGGAAATCAAATACAATTCGCCAATCATCTCGCGTACTTCGCCAATATAAGGAGCTTTCGGATAATTTTTTTCGATTTTTGTGAGCGCAATAAAGGCTTCATCTCGGTATTGCGTAGAGAAACACAACTTCGCATACTGATACAAAGCATCTTGTGTCATGTCTTCATTGCTCTTCCTATTTTCTGTATTAGAAGCATTCATATAAGCATAACGCGCCTCTTCGAGTTTCTCTTGTTGCAAATAACAAAAACCCATATAATACGATGCGTATTGAGAAAGGGTGTCATTTTCTGTCAATACGCTTTCAAAAATAGGAGTTGCTTTTTCATAATCTTCTTGAAAAAAGTAGGAATAAGCATGGCGTAAAAGCGCAGGGCGAATGAGGGTATTTCCTGCCGATTTATACAAATCAAAGTAATGACTTGCCTTCGCATAGTCCTTTCGGTCATAGCTCGTATTTGCCACAATAAAAAATACTTGTGGGTCTTGCGTTTCCATGTTTCCCTCTTTTTCTATGGCATCGGCGAGTTGGTATAACTCCTCATAGCGGCGCAATTTCATCAAAGAATTTGCCTTTAATACTTGCAATTCTTTGTGATAAGAGGGTGAATTTTCGATTTGCGTAAAAGCCGTTAACGCCTCTTCAAACTTTTCATCATGATAAGCAATTAAGCCATGATAATAAGTAGCTTGCGCCTGATAAGGGTTTTTGCGTTGTGTTAAGCGCGTAAAATAGCGGTCAGCATTCGCATAATCTGCTTGCATAAAATTGCTATAGCCTAAGGCAAAATTCATATCATGCGTTTCATTTTCAGTGAAAACGCCTTGTTTTGCCGCGCTTGCAAATGGTTCTACACATTCCTTGTAATGAAAGGACTGAAATAATAATTTTCCTAGGCAATAATTTGCATAGCCTTTATTGCTATTTTCGGGATAGCTTTGAATAAAGTTACGTAATTGGGATTCAGCTTCTTCTTTTCCCAAATAATAGGTGGCAATTGCTTGATAATAGCGAGCAAAAGCGCGCGTATCATTTTGGGCATATCCTGCATTTTTAGTCGTAGCAGCAGGGTGAAAAATATGTGTATTATTAACAAGTCCTTGACTTTCAAGGTAATAATCAAAACTGCGTAAGGCATTTTCATATTGCCCTTTTTGAAAAAACTCCCACCCTTCTTGGTAGTAACGACTTACATCAGTATAGGCAGGTAACTGTGCCACAACATTGTGCAACATTCCCCCCATCACTAACATTATGCTTATCTTTTTCATATTTCGTGTTAAATTATATGCAAAAATAAACAAATTTTGTAGGATAGGCAGTTTTTTTTTATCTTTCTGCTACGAATAAGGTAAATTTATAGATTATTAGGCAGCTTAAAGGCTTCAATTTTAAAATGCGCAATTCCCCTTGCTTTTTCGGTGAAATTTACGCCCACTAAAAAGATTTCCTTATTTTTGAACAAATGCGGTTCGTAGTATTTTTGCTGGTAAATATATTTAATTGCAGCATTTGCCGATTTGTTAAACTTAAACTCGAAAAGATAAATCGCGTCCTTTGTTTCAGCTATGGCATCTGTTCTTCCATGCGCGTGTGCCGATTCTGCGCTCATTTTGCAACCCAACAATTCAAATATCAAAACTATCATTGCGTGATAGAAATTCTCTAGGCTTGATTTGAATAAATCAGAAGGAATATTGGCAAAAATGGAACGCATAAATTGCTCTATTTTTGTAAAATCTCGTAGTTGTAGATGCCTTTTTAAATTCAACACATATCCATCTGCTTCGCCATGCGTAATCGTTGCATATTCTCCCAAAAGCCATTGTAACATCGAATCCTTCACCTCTTTATTCGGATAACCCATGAGAAAAAAATCATTTCCATCAATATTTTCCTTAATTGTAATATAACCCGTTTGATACAATAAAGCACCATAATCAATTCTATCCAGCTCAAAACTTTTAATTCTACTCATCGCCATTTCTACATTATCTATTTGATAATGAAATCCTTGACGCAGCATTTTTACTAAAAAAGTAGGCGTTCCTGTTTCAAACCAATAATTATCAAATTCGCCTGACTGCAAAAAACTTAGCATAGAAAAAGGGTTATAAATAGTTGTTCCATTTTCTATAGCAAAGTTGAAACCATTATACCAATTTTTAATTTGTACCCAAATTTGGGCGTTTGTAAGTCCTTTTTGCGCTGCAATTTCGGCAATTCTCTCCCCAAAATAACGCTGTAATTCCACTTCTGTATAACCACAAAGAGTACAATATTTTGAACGCGTACTAATATTCGACAAGTTATTCAAAGTCGAAAATAAAGACATTCTCGAAAATTGCGTAATTCCTGTTAAAAAGAAAAAGCGAATATAGCTATCTAAATGCTTTACTACGGAATAAAAGTTTTTCAGAATATCCCGATTTTTCTCTGCTAATTCGATGTTATTCGGTAAATAATGAACAATAGGCGTGTCATATTCATCTATCAAAATCACTACATTTTCTTGATATTTTCTGCGCAAACCTTTGATTAAAGCCTCGAATAAATCGCCTGCATTATCTTCAGATAAAGAAATTTCGTGTTCATCTCCAATTTCTCGTAGTTTTTTACATAAAGCCTCATGCAAGGCATTTTCATGTGCAAAACTCACATTTGTAAACGAAATATGAATGATGGGATAAGTCTTAAACTCTAACTTATCTTCGATGTAAAGTCCTGAAAATAAATGCTTTTTACCCTCAAAAATACATTTCATCGTTTCTAATAACAACGATTTCCCAAATCTACGTGGGCGCGAAAGAAAATAATAACTGCCCGAATCTATTAAATTATAAATAAGTTCAGTTTTGTCAATGTACTCATAACCCTCTGTCCGTAATTTCTCAAATGATTGAATACCAATGGGATATTTTTGTTTACGCTTCATGTTTCTTGATTTTCCTACAAAGATACGAGAATTTAACAAGAATAAAAAAACAAAACTGCGAGCAGAAATAAGGCTGTATTTCCGATTATAAGTAATGAATAATTGATAACGGGAAATCACATTAATTTACTCATTATCAGTATTTTAAGTGAAGATATTAACATGAACTAATTCTTACTGACTACTTATGATTCTTAAAAACCAGAGATAACTTATGAATCGGAAAGAAGCAAGGGCTTACATTTCCTTTTTTCTTTGTATTTATGTGCGCTCACTGGTTCTACGACAAAACGGTAAGGCTTTTCCAAAAAGTTCTCGACATCATTTTTTCGTGACGCACTTTCCTCAATTAATTAGATATTGGGAGTACAAGCCTAAGCCCATACTCCCAATATCTGTTTATTCCTATTTTGAAATTAATAAGCTACTTCTTGAAATTTCCCATTGGTAATTTGAATGGCATTTCCATTGACATCGGTAGTGTTCAAAGAAAAAGTTCCCGAAATTATTTTATTTTTTGTATCATGTTCTGTGAGTTTGATACTACCTGCGCAATAATGCGCCTTGCCTTGCTCATTGATAAAAACGGCATTTCGAATCACGTTTGACCAACTAGAAACAGCAAATGCTCCCGAAGTAAGGGTTTGTTTGGTACGTAAAAAGTAAGACCCTATGCTTGGCTCATCTGTATCAGAAAACCAATAATCTTTGGGTGTTTGTGAATTACCTGCGGCATTCACCTTTTCTGTTTTAGTGGCGGTTTGCCCATCTTTTGTCATTTCCCATGTAAAATGAGCCACCTCTTTCTCGCAGTTACTTTGAATTAACCACTTGATAGATTGTTTTTCTAGGGAAAAACCGTGTTCCCAGCCGCAACTATTAGGCAAAGGATTGCCCACAGAATCAAAAGTAGGGCAATAAACAATCGGCATCATTTGGGCTTGCGAAAAGGCGAAAGTTGTCTCACTCCCCTCGTTCACAAAACCTTCTGCATACAAGTGGATTTTTTGCCCATTTCCTATGCCTTTTAAGGAAAGTTTTCCTGTTGTAGGGTTAAATGACACTTGCTCAAGATGAGAACTTGACCACGAAACCGCATTTAACTCAGCCGTCATCATTCCAGTCGCATCAATTTTAACAGGGTCGCAAGCGCAAAGTCCCATTACCAAAAGCAAGAAAAAAAAAGAATGGTGTTTTAACATAAAAAAGTATTTTAAAATAGATTGATTTCACAAAGGTAAGAAATTTAGGTATTTTTATCACCACAAAGTCAAAGAAGTTCTAACACAAAGAAAAACGTACAGATTATGAGCATGACTTGAGGGCAAAATAAAAGGAAGGAATTGCTTGGCAAAACCTTCCTTTTTATTTTGAAAAATCCTAACGATTATACAATTTCCTTGACCATTTATAAAGTATGCCTTTCAAGCACCAGAAAAACATAGTTTCGGGAAGTCGTTCGTCTCCGCCTTGTTTTTCTTTCAGGAGATGGCTCATTTCTTCGAAACTTAGCTCGGCTTCGTGATACAAAAAGTCTTTGTCTTCAGGTTTGAGAGAGAGTTCGATTTCATATAAGAAATTTTTCACTTCTCTGTCGTCAAACAAAATATCAAGGAAGCGTTTGAAATTTTCGAGGGTGCGCGTGATAAGCGTATCCGCCTCTGTAAGCAAAAATTCCTTCGTTTTTTCGTCCTCATTCAACTGAATCCCTGCATGAATCATCGGCTCAGGATGAATGTCCATCGAAGCGGAAGTATCTGAAATTTTCGCTACCCCACCATTTGCCGTAGCTTCTTTGGGGTTTTGCGCAATCAACAATTTAAAATTATTCGGAATTGGCGTATTTTGGTTGGTTTGCGCCTTTTTGAGCATGATTTTCGCAAAATCCTTCATGTCCTCTTCGCCCAAAATGCGGATATATTCGCTGCCTCGTCCTGTAAAAATGAAATACAAAGGCACATCAATTCCTGCTAATTCCGTGATTTGCCCAACATGATAGACAATTGCCGCAAAATGCAGCACCAAAACCGCACGAAGCGGATGCTTGGAAATTTGTTGCCCCAAATTAAACTCCTTGTTGTATTTAAACATGAAACTAATCACGTCAGAAGAAGAAAAATTAGGATTATTGTAGCACGTATCGTAGTACATTTTCACGTTTTCGTCTTGAAAACGGATTTCGTTGTTGGTTACTTTTTGGTGCATAAACAACACAAAACCATTGTCTTTCGGACCACGATTGCCACTTTTTGCCTGTGCAAAACCATCGCCCCAAATGTCATTTGCCGCAAAACGGAAAGACGTACTGATATAGCGGTTTTGTTTTTGGGCAAAGAAAAGCAAATCACTCGTACCACCGCCGATGTCAATGTTTACAGCATTTTGCGAATAATACAAGCCTAGTTGCTGACGTAAAAAGAAATAAGGCGCGGCTGATTCGGTTTCTTCAAAAATTTGTACCGATGAAGAATCGCCAAATACCTCTGTTACCGTTTCATTCCACACCTCACGAAAGGCTTTTTTGTCATTTCTACGCATCGCAAGCGGAATAAACCAAACAATTTTGCTTTGGTCAAGGCGACCACTATTGAGGAGAATTTTATTTTTAATCATCCAAACGGTTTGCAAAATAAAGGCTTTTACCCTTTCTCTTGCCGAAGGACCGCCATCGCGATTATTTTCCATCCCCCATTTAATATTTACCTCAAACAAGTCTTTGCTATCTGCCATTTGCTCGGCATCAAGCGAATAACCAATGTTAATATTGGCAAATAAATCTGTTTTTGATTGCCTGAACACAATGGATTCGCAGGTAGCAGTTCTAATCGGGTAAATAATCGTGGCGTCAGGAGAACCAATAATGGAAGGGACAAATTCGCGTTTTTTGAAGCGACCTGTTTCCGCCATTCTTCCCCAGCCAAATTCATAACTTTTTGCCGTTTTTGAAGCATCTTGCGGCTTATTGAGCATAACCACTTGAATATCTGTGGCTTGTATGTCAAAACCCATGATATTGTCCGTATCTCGGCGATAAGCAATGTGGCTGTTAGAAGTACCAAAATCCACCCCAAAAGTAAAGGAATGAACGTGCGAATTTGCGTTAATCATTCTTCCTCTTGCCCATTCAGGAATAATAATGCCCACAAAATTATCCACTTGCACTTCTATAAAGTCGAAAGTTTTGCCTTTTAAACGATGATATACCGAACCTGCCTCGATGCGTGTGCCTAAATTTTGCTTCGGAATCCGATTTACCGCCACATATTCTACCGTTTTTTTATGAATAATGTCGGGAAAACAAAGATATTTAATGCGAACATCACGCGCATCTTTGTCGGCAACCATAATTGAGTAGTCATTGAGCTGCGTTTGGTCGGCAACCTGATAAAAAGGAAAAATGCCAAAACCAAAATTGGCAGTTGTAACGGCTTTTTCATCTTTGAATTTTCCGCCCAATGCCATGTCTTTCAAGATGTTGTATTCTTTGCTAAAAGTAATGAATTTTCCATTTTTAATCGGAATTTTCAAATCCACCGCAATCGTATCACTTCCGCCCATGCTTCTACGCGCAATTGAAAGATTATTTCTCAAATCGGCAAGGGTGAAAAAATTAAAATATTCTTTGCGAATCGGCAGCAAAAAGGGGAAATTCCCATTAAAACCTGTATAGAAAAATTCTTCATTCACATCATACGGCAACTCAATCAAACTATCTGCAAGGAAATCGCTCGCCACCAAAAAAGGATATTTTACGGCTGCGTTCCCTGGCAAAATACGCTCATGTAAGGCTTGCGGCACAAAACTCGGCACAGGCGTTTCTGGATTCCAAGGTCCTTGAATATAGGTCATATTCGGTTGATTGTAACCATTCACCAAGACCAAAGGCAAGGGAATCGTAACATCGGCACCGCGCTCGTCTTTATAGGTTTTGAAATAAGAAACGCTTGGCTGAATCACAAAAGAACTGTCGCGCTCTACGGCAATGACTTTGTTCTCTTGTTTGCGGCGATACATCATTAACCCACTGACATTCAACAACATATTGTTCCCAATCGGAATTGCCTCAAATTCTTGTTCAAATTGTTGTGCAGTATAAGGCTGTCCCGAAAGCGGGTCGCCATACGTTTGCGAATAATTGTGAATGTAATTGGCAATCGAAGGAAACTGATTGAATAACAGGTCATTATGCGCGCGAAAATATTTCATCATAAACAGTTGAAACTTTTCATCGCGTTGATGTAAACCTGCAATATCGGCCTCATCAAAGAAATTATCTGTCGTTGTACTCGTAAGCACCCAACCTTTTTCGCGCATTTTTCTGCCCCAATTCGGTGAGGTAAAAAAGACGGTCAAGGGCGAAGTACCACCTAATAATTCATTTTTGTAATGAATTAAAATGATGTCGGTAAGGTTAACAAAACGCGGTTTTTCCAAAAACATCGCCAAAGTTTCTGAAAATAGACGGTGTTCACGCGGTTTTGCCTTATCTTTCAGCAATTCCAATTCCGTAGGTTTTGACCAACGTATAAAAGAAAAATTGCCATCATCGCTCATGTCGAAAAGCAGCTGAAACATATCCAAACAATCGGACACGAGTTTGTGATACATCGTATCTCCTTCTTGCTGCTTCATCACGAGTTCAAAAGCCGTTTCAAACAAGTGCATTCTTGCAAAAGGACTTGGCACAGAAGTCGCAGCCTTCGCCTCATTGCGTTTCACAACCGTATCCCGAATTTGCGCAATTTCCGAAACGCCAATTTCCATGGACTTATCCCACGACCGCAACTGCGGATTACTATTTCGATGCGGGGTGTAAATGTAATGTTGATTTGCCATTATGTTGAGATGATTTGTTGTCAAAAGGTAAAAAAATACTCAATTCAGCGAGGAATGAATTTCACCGCTAAATTAAGCATTTTTTGATTTGAAAAAAGAAAAAATTAAGTTAAGAAACAGCAAATCTCGAATGAACTCGCATTTCTGGCGGCAAGAAAGCCAACACAATTTCACTAGCCGCGATGCCTTTAGCTTGCAATTCATCAACCAATTCCTCTTTGACTGTATTTTTTGAGTTTACGCATTTGACAATCCATTATTCCTGTTTAATTTGCGATTCCCCGGAAATAAGCAACAATGTTTTAATAGGGATATCATACAGTGCAGACATTCTTTCCCTTTCTATCCTACTCATTTTAAACATAAAAGCATAGTTTACAGCTAAGTCCCGTAAAACAATACTGCAAAGATAATTCTTACGAAACTCTTCTTTATATTTTTCGATATCATCATAGGGTAATTTTTTACCGTAGTCTAATTTTATGGAAATATCTATTAGTTTAGTTGAAAACGTGTCATGCTTTTTATTTACACTCTCAAAAACTTTAAATAATTCATCATAACCGATTGATTTTGAAATATGTTTTATGACATTGTAAACACTTGCTTCTGATATTTGAAACAAAATGCGTTTAGCAATTGCCTCAACCTCACTTCGCAGAAGAGTGTTTCTTTCATTGCTCTTTTTCAGTATAACACTCGAAATAATACTTGTTAGGGTGTTTTGATTGTCTTGAACCAAATTTGCCCAATAAGCTAAAACTCTTAAGCCTAACAAGTATGTTGCTGTTGTTAGCCTGATTTTCTGCTCGCCGTCTAACTGCGCCCAATATTTTTTGACAATCTGACCTAATATTTCTATTGTTTTGAACGCACGAGTTACTCTTGGCACAAATGAGGATATATCTTCGGCACTGTCATTGGTGTCATCATAATCCTCCTCCTCAAAAATATCTTTATCAGAGATAGAATCTTGATAAAGTCGTTCTATTTCAGTTTCTTTTTTTAATACCTCATTTCGATTTTTTTGATAAGATTGCACATTATCTATGACTAGCTGAGGTACGGAATCAATAAAACCATTAATTATTCCTATATCATTTTGTAAATTCAATGGCTCTACATTAAAGAATTGCGATTGGGCATTTTCAACAATTAAATCCAATATTGTGTTATCTTTTGATAAATGGGTTAGGAACATTATTATGCCTGCATATTCTTCAATATCTAAACGTTTGCACATTAAGGAAATATCTTCCCGAATAATTTTGTCACTATGCATCTTTTGATAAAAATACTTTGCGACAAAAAAATAATAAACAAATCTTTCAGATGCCCTCAATCTACCATCATAAACTTTAATTAAGCGTGCATTTTTTAAAACATCAAGTACCTCTGAACTATTAATGTCATCTAACAAATATTTTTCTATATGCTTGTCATGAAAACAATTAAATTGTTCATTATCTCAATATGTCTGCTAGTTATATAAAAAGGAAAAAGCATTGAAAAAAGTATTAATTTTGGTTTACCAAGACACAAAATATACTTCAGACAATGCTAGATTTATCGAATATTACGGTTTGTTTAAGAGGACACTTAACAAGTGCAAAAGTAAAA
>JBJXHA010000099.1:0-6213 GCA_046160275.1 Bacteroidia bacterium
ACAAGTGCTTCAAATGCGCCCGCGTCTTCTGGTGCATACTCAAACCAAGTTAGAAAATCAAAAGGCTGTCCGATGTCTCTACAATGGTAAAGTTTTCGGGCAATGGCGGGCAAATATTTTAAGCCTATCTCCGTATGGTGTGATGTCGTTTCAAATATTTTTCTTCTTTCATCTTGTGCCATTGTCCACCAAGTTTCCGATTTACGAATTGGAATGAGTGCCGCACACGTAGCGGAGGGTCGCCCCAAGTCAGACTGAACGGCATTGAGTTGTTCTCTTTCATTTTTTTCAGCATAACGCACATTGCTTGTAAAACCTCGTTATGTGATAATTTTGCCGTAAAATACTGAGGGGTATTTTACGGCAAATGTCTGATACAATTATCACATAACTATCCCAATGACTAAAACCTTAAATGGTGGTCTATTCGGGAAATATTGGTAATTATAAGGGAAAAACGTCCTAATACTGAGGGGTAAATGCCTGCACCTTTGCATCATCAATTACAAATAATGTTAAAGGGCTTTGTAGCCAATTATCCTTTAAAATTTAAAATATGATAGACCTATTAAAATATTACGGTTTGGACTGGTTAGCCATGTTGTTAAGTCTAATGGCTATGATATTATTGGGCAACAAAGTTAAATGGGGATTTACACTATTTATGCTTGCCAATATTACGTGGATATTACTCGGTTTTCTTTTATTGAATAGCTATGCTATCGTATTAGGAAATTTTGTTTTTCTTATCACCAATACAAGAGGCTTCTTGAAATGGAACGCCGATAAAACAACGCATTAAGATGGAAAATAAAAATTTATTCACACCTCTAACGATAAGAAGTGTCACACTCAAAAACAGAATTGTGGTATCGCCAATGCAACAATACAGTTCTGTTGATGGCTTTGCGACGGACTGGCATTTGGTACATTTAGGCAGCCGTGCAGTTGGTGGTGCTGGTTTAATCATTACTGAAAGCGCGTCCATTAACGAATTAGCCAGAAGCACGCACAATGATATGGGTATGTGGAAAGAAGAACATATCGAAAAATGGCAACAAATCAATGCTTTTATTCACGAGCAAGGTGCTAAAACTGCGATGCAATTAGGGCATTTTGGCAGCAAAGCAAGCCGTTCGCATCCAAATGAGGGTTTTAATTATTTAGAACTCGATAAAGGTGGCTGGCAAACTGTCAGTTCAAGCGCAGTAGCCCCTTTTGCGGGCATGAGTGTTCCGAAAGAATTAACCATTGAAGCAATCAAGGAGATAAAAAATGATTTTAAAAATGCCGCTTTGAGAGCTGTAAAAGCTGGTTTTGATGCCCTTGAACTGCATTTTGCACATGGTTATTTGGTACACCAATTTTTATCAAAACTCATCAACCAAAGAACGGATAAGTATGGCGGTAGTTTTGAAAATCGTACCCGTTTAGCACTTGAAATCGTAGAAGTTATTCGGCAAGTTATCCCAAATGAGATGCCTTTATTTGTAAGAATTTCGGCTGTTGATTATGTGGAAGATGAAAATGCTTGGACAATTCAGAATAGTATTGAGTTTTCTAAATTACTCAAATTGGCAGGCGTAGATTTAATTACAGCTTCCGCAGGTGGTTTTTCTTGGGTGGACAAAAGTAAATTGTCTGAAGGCTATCAAGCTCCTTTTGCAAAGGCAATTAAAACCCAATCCCGCATTTTGACAGGCGCAGTTGGACTTATTACAAAGCCAACAACGGCTAACGACATTATTGAAAAGGGAGATGCAGATTTGGCCATCATTGCCAGAGAGCATTTGCGTGACCCTTACTTTGCTATAAATGCGGGTATTGAATTAGAATTACCAATTGCCATTCCTTTTCAATACAAAAGAGCTTATTAGATGAAGACCTTTCTACCGTTCAGACAAAAAAATGCGTTATTTTGGAATTTAATGCTCGGAAAATACTTTTAATAAATTTGCCATCAGGAAATAAAGGAAACACCCCCTCAGTATTCCCCCTGTTTTAAAGCCCAAACGCTTGATTATTAGTTTGATAATCAAGCGTTTGTATATTTATACGGCCCTCAGCATTTCACCCTATTTTAATGATTGTCACATCAAAATAGGGCATTTTGTTTAGCTTGAAATTTTTTATAAAAAACAATCATTTTAATACTTAACCATTTAGTACAGAATACATACTTTTGTATCAAAATCATAGAAATGGCTGGACGACCTAAAATATTTGATGAACAAATCGCTTTAGAAAAAGCGGCAAACCTCTTTTGGAAAAAAGGATTTGAAGCAACAAGTATGGATGATTTGTTGCCCGCAATGGGCGTGCAAAAAGGTAGTTTTTACCATAGTTTTGGCAGTAAAAAAGAGCTATATGTTCGAGCCATTGACTGGCATGAAAACAATGGTTTTGAAGCGTTCAGAAAAATGGTAAAAAACCAGAAACAGCCCATAGAATTGATTAAATCCATTTTTTTGAGCTTGGCAGATTGCGCTCCCGAAGACCATAGAAAAGGCTGTTTTCTGGGCAATACGATTGCAGAATTGTCAAATATTGATGAAAATCTGGTAGAAAATGCCGCAAAACACCTCAAAACCTTAGAAAATATTTTTTATGAACAAATCAAGGCCTCTCAAAAATCGGGAGAGTTGAAAACTAAAATAGAGCCTGAGCTTTTGGCTTTGTATTTACTCAATTTATGGAACGGTATTAATATCACACGCAGGGTTTATCCTTCTAAAAAAGGCTTAAAGAGTTTGATAGAATTTCAATTGCAAATATTAGAATAATATTTTCTTAACCTATTTTATACCAGTCGGCATAGTATTGAAAAATAAAATAAAAAATGATAGAAATTAGAAAAGCACTAAAAAATGATGTTGAAGGATTGAAAGAAGTTTTAGACACCATTGAGTTATTTCCGTCCGAAATGCTTGATGATTTGATGTCAGATTTTTTCGACAATCCAGAAACAGAGGCAAGTTGGTTTACTGCAATACAACATGAAAAACCATGTGCAATAGGTTATTGTGCGCCAGAGAAATTGACGGACAGAACTTTCAACCTTTATGCAATCGGCGTTCAAGATGATTTGCAGGGTAAGGGAGTAGGTAAAAAAATGATGACTTTTATTGAAGATTATTTGAGAAATCAAGGCGGTAGAATTTTGATTGTGGATACATCAAGTACTCCTGAATTTAACCTTACCAGAGCGTTTTATCTTAAAATAGGTTATACCAAAGAGGCGACAGTAAGAGATTTTTGGAAAGAAGGAGACGATAAAGTAATATTTTGGAAAAAACTGTAAATGTTTTAGCCAAGTTCTAAAACGTTTTACCCCTCAGTATTTTTAATTTTTTAATCGTTTTAAAACCTATTAGGCTTATCTATTCTATCAGGTGTGATTGTCCGAATTTTTTATTTTTTATCTTCCTTTTCAACAGTTTCTTTTTCTAATTCATGGGCTTCACTAAGGGCAATCGCAATCGCCTGTTTAGGATTCGTCACGATTATATATATCGCTTTTGCCCGAATGGAATTCACCTTCTTTAAATTCGTGCATGACTTCAGCAATCTTTTTTTGCGCGAGCGTGGGTGCTTTCTTTCTCTTTCTCATATTAATTGTTTTTAAAAATAATGAAATATAGGAAGGCAAAGGTGACTGCCTTTTAACGGGTAAGTATTACACAACTTTTTAAATAAATTGCAGGATTCACACATTAATATTAAGAGTGGGAAAAATAAAAAAAACACCCATTCCAATGGAATCAATGATCAGTATTTTTGCCCATTTTAAGACTTGATACTTAGGTATTCCTGACCCTGCAAAAGCATAAATATCCCTCAGTAAAACCCGTGAGACAGAATTAGTAATTCTGTTTCATGTACTTTCTAAATGATATTACCCATAGAGCGATAATGGGGCTTATGCTTTCAGCATTATTGCATCATAATAAAATCCACCAAAACCACAGAAAAGGTCTAATATTGCATTTAAAAAGAAAAAGCGAGGCGTTGCCAAGTCCTCACTTTTTACTTTGATTCTTTAAAATTGAGCTTGCAAAGACCTCTCAAATAGGTGTTTGAACAGCCACGCTAAAAGATAAATTCTTTCAAGAAATTTAAAGAAGGAATCAACCAAAGGCTTTGCTGTATGCCAGCAATTTAGCATTTGGGTTTCGAGGAGTCCAACAATGGTCTCAACTCTTTTTTTGATGTTTGTACTTTCCATTTTTATAATGGTTTTTAATAGGAACTGGACAGTCTCACGAACTGTCCTTTTCCATTTGTGAAATATTATTTTTAGGGTATATATTTAGTATTGAAATACAAAAGCCTTACATCAATAACGGCGCAAGGTTTTTGTATTTTTATTGAAAAAGTGAGATAGAATTAAAGAGTGATTTTATCTTCACCAGCCCTTAAAAATTATTTTTTTGATAAAGTATATGAAATATAATAAGTAAAGCTTACTTTCTTACGTTTCGCTGATTTTGAATTTGGATAAAAAGAATTTAGTCATATCCTCATAAATCGTTGTTTTTAGCCCTATTATCTGTAATATTTGCTTTTGCACCTTTGATATTTTGGATATTTCAATAAACTTCTGCTTATTTTCTGTTACAATAATGACGAGTGAAATGTTTGTAAATGCTCTTAACATCATCTCCGCCGTCGGCTGATTTGTGTTTCTACCTGGGTTTCCTGGAAAAAGTTCTTTGACCTGTGTTTGTGTTTTTTCTAGTGCTTCTCTTGCTTCATATTGAATCAAGCTTAGCACTTTTATGGCTATCATTAAAATCCTTACAAGTGCTTTTATGCGCTCATCTTTTTGCAAATAAATAGGCATTAAAGCGGCTGTTTTATTGTGCAATTGATTAAAGCGATATTCGACTTTGTATTCGTCTTTATAGGCTTCAATGACTTTATGGGTGTTCAACATATCTTGGGGGGCGTTTGTGGCATATACGCGCCAGCCGAGTACCACTTTATGGGCGTCAATAACGTCAATATTTGTCTTGATTGTTAGCTTAAAATCGTGTTTTAACCGTTTTTCGGCTGGTTTGTTGCCATATTTTCGGATAAGTGTCTCAGTTGTGGTTGTCTCAATATGGACATCAAAGAAAGCCTTTGTTTTGGTTTTATGACAAATATCGTCAATTTTTTGCCTTAACTCTGCTTCATTTTTAAGTGACGTTTTACCTTGTTTAAGGGTTGTGAGCTGGGCTATTTGTTCGTGAGTTTGAGCGATTGTTTTATCAAATTGCGCCCTTTGACTCGCCCCATACGTTGGTGAATAAGCTGTAATAAGGCGTTCCCACCAAGTATGACCTTCGTGGCTGCGGCTTATCGCGTGTTCAAATGCCTGTATATCCGCCTGCTCACCAACGTAAATAAAGGATTCGGCGGTCGCTACCATGTCTTTTAAAGTCTCAAAAGGTAACTGTACTCTACTCAGTGGCGTCAGATAATAGTGTTCTTTGAGGGCAATAGTGGAACGATTACCTAAACTGCCCAATTTACTATCACCTACAAATAACAAGCCTGTGGTGTCTAAAGTGCGGCTAACGCGCTCAACCATTGGTAAATATAAAACATCATCAGAGGTAGAACCAGTGACAACATCCACACACAAGGGCATCCCGAAAGTACCCAAAGTGCTTAACATCGCCTTGAATTGAGGCAAATCTTTACGCCGATGTTTCGCATAACCCATTGAAAATAAATCACTTGGACTTTTATAGCTCTGTCCAATAGTCGCATCAAGATGAACAGTCTTGCTGTCAATATTAGGCTTATCCAACCTATAAACCGAAACAATATGCTGATTCAAGGAGGCTTCAAAAGCCGCGTAGCAAGCATCATCGCTAAAATAATCTAAAAGAGACCCTAATCGGTCATCTGTAAAGTCTAAACGACTTAAATCAGCATGACCTGTACAATAACCAATAGCCTGTTCAAGGCTCATATACCAGTCTTCAACATGACTCAAACGGTGGTCACTTTCAGAAACAATGTAAGCCAAAAAAACACAGCATAAAGTGCCCAAACTGCAACCTTGACGGTTGCCATGAACAGGAAAATGAGTATTTATTAAATTTTCTACCTCCAAAGCACCGAGTTTAGAGAAGATGATAGGGATATCATCAATGCGTTCTACTTTCATACGCAAAAATAACAATTCTTTTTATCAACATAGAAAATCAGCGAAACGTAAGT
>JBJXHA010000100.1:0-3656 GCA_046160275.1 Bacteroidia bacterium
TATTTTCCGTAATTACCAATTGATAATTTCCAGAAATAGAAGTGCTAAGCGTATTTTGAGTAGCTCCAGAAACAGCAAGCCCATTTGCAAGCCATTGGTAAGATTGCGCCCCTCCTGTTCCGCTACCAACAAGCGTAACGGTATTTCCTTGACAAACAGTCGTAGCACCTGCAGCCGAAGCTACGGCAATCGGTTGGGGTAAATAATTTAACGTAAAAGGAGCAGATTGAGAAGAACAACCATTGACATCTGTTACCTGAACATAATACGAACCTGCTTGGGTTGCATTAAAAATATTACCTGTATTGGCAGTCCCTTGTCCATTATAAAACCATTGATACGTTCCATTTCCTGTAACGCTGATTGGAACCGCATTTCCTTGACAAATAGATTGCGTACCACTAGGACTAAGAATAGCACTTGGAGGAGGCACTACATTTATGGGAACTGCCAACGAAGTATCTGCACATTGACCTGCAAAAGAAAGAATTACTTGGTAATTTCCCGAAGCGTTGGTTTGATAAATGTTATTCGTAGCCCCACTAATTGGCTGTCCATTTTGCAACCATTGATAATTTAAGCCTAAACCATAGCCCGTTAAGGTGGCAACTTGCCCTGCACAAATCTGATTTCCCCCTACACTTGCGGCATTAGCAACTGCGGAGTTTACAACTTGAAGAAATTCTGTGTTAGAAGTATCTGGGCAACCGTCTATGCTATAAGCAATTACATTATATCCCCCCTGATAAGTGCCATTATAGGTATTACTTGTCGCGCCTGTAACTGCATTTCCATTTAATAACCATTGATAGGAAACACCTCCTCCTCCTGTAAACAAGGTACTTCCTCCCGTACAAATTAAATTGCTTGCTGCCGAAATCGTTGCAGTTGGAATAATGCCTAAATCAATATCAACCGTATCAGAAATGGTACAACCTTTGGAATCGGTAACGAATAAGAGGTAATTTGTAGAAATAGAAGGCGTTAAGCTAGGGTTGGCTACGTTTGTTGCATTTAATCCTGTGCTTGGAAACCAGCTATAGGTATAAGGTCCCGTTCCATATTGGGCAGAAGGATTTCCGGGTACACCTCCTAAGGTAATGTTATTGCCAGAACAAACCAATACATCGACACCTGCATTTACTTTTAATAGTAAATTAGGGGTTTCTTGAATATTTAAGGTAAATGTTCCCATATCCGCGGCAGTTGGCGCATCAACCACAATATAATAAGTGCCAGCCGCACAAAGGGGAAGACTTAAACGAGAGGTTAAGTTGCAAAAATTATCATTTGAATCTAATACCGCGCCCGTATTATCTAACAAATACATCACCGTATTAAAATTGGCAGTTCCACACATAGAAGCCGTTATTCCCATCGGTTGATTCAAGGTAAATTGATAAAAAACATCATTTCCATTGCTCATTGTCCAGTTATTAGTATAACATTCATTGCTATTAAAATGAAACAAAGGAGTTGTAGCTGTTAATGTTCCTAAATCAATGGCATTTCCTAAACCCGTACCTTTGGTATATCTCCAAAAAGATTCTACATGAGGGCGATAGACATTGTTAGTAGGAGAGCAACCTGAACCGACAACATAGCCGTAGTCGTGCCATTGACAAGGCGGATAGGCTTGGTAATCTATATTTGCAGAAAAAGTATTTGCATTGCAATTTAAGTCATCGTCTTCTGTCAATAAACAACCGAAAAAAGGCACTTGCGCACAACAAGCATTGACATCATAAGTACATCTCGGAAAATTAGTAAGGTTAGAGCAAGGAGAAAGCCCACCCGCCCAAGAAAGGTAATAGGCAAAATCATACATATCATCTTCATGGCAATCAATTCTCAAATCAAAATATTGGGGAACAGCCGCCCCCGTAAAAACTTGGTCATAAAAAATGTCATTGTAATCCGTTGAATTGAGAATAGAAGGGTCAAACTCATCTAATTGGCAATTTCCTCCATACCAATTGGTATTGACTGCGCTACCTCTTGCCCAAATTTTAAAAGTATATTCATCTTCTCCCACAGCTCCCAAACTAACAAAAGAAGTATTGAGTGTCAAATCATTAGGTTGCGGTAAATTTACATCCCAATCCCGTACCTTCACCCTTAATTGAACAGGGCCATTATTAAGTGATTGTGCGATGACGTGAACAAAGAGAAAGTAACAAAAAGTAAATAGAATGTTTTTTTTCATTGGATTTATACGTTAAAAAATGAAAAGTAGCATGGTGAAAATGATGCTCCGCTTACCTGAAAAGTAAAAAGCAAGAGCACAAATGTAAGCAAGAAATGAAAAGAAAAGAAGAATAAATACAAAAAGAAAACAGGTGCCAGTATAAAATAACTGCGTACCTGTTTTCTGTTAAAGGAAAGTGTGAAAAATGTTAAGGTGAAACGGTAATTTCATTAGATTTATTTGCATTTTCTTTTACAAATATATTCACAATTTCGCATGATTTTTATATCTTTGCCCAAACCATTTTCTAGTGGTTTATTTGTTTGTATAATCAATTCATGAAATATGTCTATATCCAACATTTTAACTTCCTCAAAATCAGCAATTGGCAGCAATTTTAATTGTTATTTTTTGCCGAAAATGATGCTAAAGTTGACGGTAACTGCCAAAGTTTTGAATGACAAAATTTTGAGTTATAAAATTGACCATGAAAAGGTCTTAATTGCTGACCCAGCACACCGTTATTACCTTACGTTTAATGCTTCGGCTTGGTCTGATGATACGGTGAAAATTGAGTTTTCGCCCGAAGGTTTTTTGAAACGCATCGAAACGATTACAGACGATAAAACAGGGGCAATTATCGAAAAATTAGCAGAACTTGGAACGAAAATCGCGGAGGCGGCAGCCATGATTCCTGAGTTTGTGGATAGGGACATGGTGGAAACCAAAATGATGTATACCACTGTTTTTGACCCCTTTAATTTGGTAGAAATGCAAAGGGTAAACCAAGAATTGGCGGCGATTAATAAGTCAGTTTCGGTAGAGGTGCGTTTAATTGATGTGGCTGATATTGATGATAAAAAAGGGGTAATCAATTTTGACAAACCTGTGGGGGGAATTTATGCACGTCCGATTGCCTCAGCAGAATTAACAATGAAGGCTGGCACAAGCATACAACGCCATTTATTCACCTTGCCGCATCCTTTAAAAGTGCATTTTGTGGCAATGACGCGCCCGCGTTTTATCAAGTCTTCTTTTTCAATGGATTTTGATATGGGATTTCCCAAATCCATTGCAGTTCAACGCCCAAGCCAACTTTTGAGCATTTTGCAAGTGCCAATTAATGTACTTTCTACGATTTTGGCTTTGCCTTCTAAATTGATTTGGGGTAATGGAACGCCCTTTCAAAACAATAACAATGCGGCAAATGTAGCCACTGCGCAAATTCAGCAACAACTTGATTCTCAGAAATCTATGTTGCAGTTACAACAAGAATTATCTTCTTTAAAAACGCAACAAGGAAATGCAGGGGGAGGCGGACAAGCAACACGTGGAGGAGTAGGGGCGAATACAAACAGGGATACCGAAACGCGTAGCCTTGACAAAGGGAGCGATGAACCAAGAGAAATTCCGTTTTATTTATAAACGTTTAGCGTTCGGAACTTTTTAAAAGTTCCGAACGCTAAAA